>JABGTH010000136.1 GCA_018647275.1 Paracoccaceae bacterium | reverse complement strand
GGCGTCTTGTCTATAACCTGTGGGTGGCCAGCGAAGACCGCGTCCCGATGTACGAGATCCGCGCAGAGGTGCCAGACGCGTGGCACATGATCGAAGCGGACATAGATTGTCATGCGCCCAAGCAGAAGGTGACGCTGATTCTGGACGCGCCCGTGGTTGGGGACAAGTGTTTGAGTGAGGGGTGTGCGTTTTAACGGCTAGGTTAGCATGGCGGGAGTAATTTGGCACATGTCATCTTACCTGCGCCCTAAATATGGTGGAGCGTCGATCTTCTTTACTGTCGACTTGTCACATCGTGGCGGTAATCTGCTGGTGGACCAGGTGGATCAATTACTTTTAGCGGTTCAACAGACGTTGGTGACACGTCCCTTTGTGATTGATGCTTGGGTGGTCTTGCCGGACCATTTGCATGCGGTTTGGACATTGCCCGACGGTGACACCGATTATTCCCAGCACTACGGACCGCGAGACAAAATACACTCACGCATACCCTGCCTCGCACCCGTTGAATTCACTTCGTGAAGTTCAACGTTAACGCGTAAACTTCTTATGCTTCAAGCGCTTAGGTTCCATAGCATCGGCCCCCAAACGGCGTTTCTTGTCTTCTTCGTAATCCTCGAAGTTGCCCTCGAACCATTCAACGTGTGAATCGCCTTCAAACGCCAGCATGTGTGTACAGATACGGTCGAGGAAGAAACGGTCGTGCGAAATAACAACCGCACAGCCTGCGAAATCAACAAGCGCGTCTTCCAAGGCACGCAGTGTTTCCACGTCCAAGTCATTGGTCGGCTCATCAAGGAGCAGCACGTTGCCGCCGTCTTTGAGCAAGCGAGCCATGTGAACACGGTTGCGTTCACCACCCGACAGTAGCCCCACTTTTTTCTGTTGCGCGGAGCCTTTGAAGTTGAATGACGAGCAATAAGCGCGTGAGTTCACTTCGGCGTCACCCAGTACGATCAGTTCGGCACCGCCAGAGATGGCTTCCCAAACGTTATCATTAGGGTTCAGGTCATCGCGTGACTGATCCACGTAGGAAAGTTCAACCGTGTTGCCGATTTCAACTGTGCCCTCGTCAGGCTGTTCTTGGCCTGTGAGCATTTTGAACAGTGTGGATTTACCCGCGCCGTTTGGCCCGATCACACCGACGATACCGCCCGGAGGTATGGAAAGCGTTAGGCCATCGATCAACAGCTTGTCGCCCATGGCTTTTTTCAGGCCTTCGATCTCGATCACTTTGTTCCCAAGGCGTTGGCCGTTTGGGATAACGATCTGCGCGTATGTTAGCTTTTCGCGCTCTGACACGTCGGCCATCTCGTTATAGGCGCTGATACGTGCTTTGGACTTTGCTTGACGGGCTTTGGCACCTTGGCGCATCCACTCCAGCTCGCGTTGCATGGTCTTTTGACGTGATTTGTCTTCGCGGGCTTCTTGCATCAGGCGCTTGGCCTTTTGGTCGACCCAAGAAGAGTAGTTCCCTTCCCACGGCACACCACTGCCGCGGTCGAGTTCCAAGATCCAGCTGGTGATGGAGTCGAGGAAGTAACGGTCGTGGGTTACGATCAGGATGGTGCCTTTATAATCGATTAGGTGCTGTTGCAGCCATGCGATTGTTTCAGCGTCCAAGTGGTTGGTCGGCTCATCGAGGAGCAGCATGTCAGGTGCGGACAGCAACAGTTGACACAGTGCGACACGGCGGGCTTCACCGCCCGATAGGTCCGCGATGTTCGCGTCATCAGCTGGGCAGCGCAGCGCTTCCATTGAGACGTCGATTTGGGAGTCTAGATCCCAAAGGTTTTCCGCGTCGATCTGATCTTGAAGCTTGCCCATCTCGTCGGCAGTCTCATCAGAATAGTTCATCGCAAGGTCGTTATAGCGATCAAGGACGGCTTTCTTTTCGGCGACACCCAGCATCACGTTTTCACGAACAGATAGGGTTTCGTCCAGTTTTGGTTCCTGCGGGAGGTAGCCAACTTTGGCCCCTTCAGCGTGCCATGCCTCGCCGGTAAAGTCTTTGTCCATGCCCGCCATGATCTTCATCAGTGTGGATTTACCCGCGCCGTTGGCCCCAACCACACCGATTTTCACACCGGGTAGGAAGTTTAGGTTAATGTTTTCAAAGCATTTCTTGCCGCCCGGGTAGGTCTTTGAGACGCCGGACATGTGGTAGACGTATTGATAAGCAGCGGCCATTTGGATGCTCCGATATATAAGGACTAGGTTGCGGGATGTCTTATCGTGGGATTGGCGCTGCTTCAACCATGTTCGAGCATGCGGTTCAAATGTGCTGGTTGATTGACATTGCGGGGCTCAAACGGGCAACAAGCAGCATGAAGTCTTCGTATCCATATGCCCGCAGCGGCCAGACCATTGGCCTGCTTGGTGGTTCCTTTGACCCCGCCCATGCGGGTCATGCGCACATCACGCGTGAAGCGCTAAAGCGGTTTGGCTTGGACCGTGTGTGGTGGATGGTGTCGCCGGGAAATCCGTTGAAGGATCGTGGCCCTGCGCCGATTGAACAGCGGATGGAACGTGCGCGGATGGTGATGGATCACCCGCGTGTCGAGGTTACGGATATCGAACGCCAGCTTGGAACGCGTTTTACCGCCCAGACATTGCAAGCTTTGCAGGCGCGGTATCGTGGGGTTCGGTTTGTGTGGTTGATGGGCGCTGATAACCTGGCGCAGTTCCATCTGTGGCAGGACTGGCAGTGGATTATGGAGAACGTCGCGATTGGTGTGTTGGCCCGCCGGGGTGATCGTATTTCCGCCCGTATGTCGCCAGCGGCGCGTCTGTATCGTGCGAACCGTATTGCAGGGCGTCATTCGCATATGTTGTCACGTGTTGGGACACCGGCGTGGTGCTTTGTGAATGTACCAATGGTGGATCAGTCTTCGACCGCTATTCGTGCGGCGGGTGGTTGGAGCGCTTAGGCGTGTAGACGTGCTGAGGTGATCCCTGCACCCATGACGATCAACAACCCGACCCATGTGACTACTGCAGGCCATGTGTCAAAGAACACCCAACCCAGAATGGCGGCAGCCAAAAGCTGGGAATAGACCAATGGCGCAAGGCGTGTCGCTGGGGTTGTTTTGTAGGCATATAACAGCAGCAGGTTGCCCAGCATCGAGAACAGGGCCGATAGCGTTGTAAGCCACATGATTTCGCCAGTGAGGGTAGGGATGTTCGTCGCGCCGGTGGGAGCCAAAACCAAGGCGCTGATAAAAAGCTGGGTAAAGGTTAACCCAATGGGTGTGCCTAAATGTGCTATCCAACGTGATGCAGTTAGGAACGCGCCATAACAGGTTCCAGCCGCCACGGCCCATAACAAGCCAACGCCTGCATCTGAACCGGGGCGTACAACGATCAGCACCCCAATGAAGCCAAGGATGATCAAAGCAGTGCGTTGCCATGTGATCGTTTCACGCAGGAATATGGTTGCCAGAACGTAACTGACCAAAGGGCCGATAAAGAAGGCGGCAAAGACATCGGCGATGGGTTCTAGGGATAACGCTATTTGAATGCAGCTAAGCCCGGTTGCCATCAAGAGCGCGCGCCCCCAGACCCGAATGTCCTTCAAAAGCGCCCAAGTCCCTTTTGGAATAAAGGGGAACACCATCAATGCGCCTATGAAAAACCGCGACCACGACACATAGATTGGATGGGCACCCAAACCCCAGCTAAGCAGTTTGCCTGCGGTGTCCCCTGCGGGAATCATCGACATGGCGACAAACATGATAAGGATAGGCTGAGCGCTAAGTTTGTTCATGATCAATCGCTATCATGCCATTCAATGGATGCAAACGTGAACGATCTGTGACTTGAGCTTGTCACAATTCATTGGTTACATCAGCAACGTATTAAAAGATATTTCACGATGCGCATTTCTTGGCACTGCAATTTTTTATTCGGGAACAACCGCGGTGTTGGCCGAAGCCCCGCTGTCCTCGCTGAGCCTTGCGCTGCGTGGTGCGGATGCGCCCAAGTTGGATGTCAAAAGTGCAAATGCCCTTGTGCGTGTCTCACGGATCAGTGGGCGTGTGGCTTTTGCTGTGACAAATGCTTAAAAAAGTGCGCGTATTGAGGGGATGAATGGGAACGTATCTGTAGCACCTGCCAGTGTGACAAAGGCGATCACCGCACTGTATGCGTTTGCTATTTTCTCCGACGATAAAAAATACGTTCGCGGATTTCAAAGGCGGATCGTGAAGCACCTAAGGGGGCTAAAGTCTACAACACCCGCTCTAAAAAGTTACAGCAGAAACTGATTGGCCGTTGGGGTGCTGTACACAACAGTTAGCGCCTGCCCAGTGCGGGCAAGCGCGGTATTCTTAGGCTGCATTCTTGGCGCGGCTGGCTTCGACAAAATCGGCTGTCGCTTCGGCTGTTGCCGCAGACAGTGTCCAACCCAAATGTCCGTGACCTGTGTTGTAGAACACGCCCGGCTTTGAACCTGGCCCGATCTTTGGCATCATGGATGGCAACATTGGACGCAAGCCTGCCCACGGAACGCAGTGCTCAGTTGATACCTCTGGAAAGAAAGTCTCACACCACTTGCACAGCGGTTTGATCCGGTCATCACGGATGTCCAGATTGTAGCCGTTGAATTCTGCCGTGCCCGCAATGCGGAAGCGGTTTTTGCCAAGACGCGAGGTGACAATTTTCGCTTCATCATCCAACAGGCTTACCCATGGCGCCGCTGCTTGGGATTCTTTGTCGTCTAGGTTAACGGTGATCGAATATCCTTTGACCGGATAGATGTTCACGCGGTCCCCAAGGGCGTTTGCGATGGCTTTTGACCCAACGCCTGCGCAGATAACGATGCCATCAAAGTGTTCGTCTTGGGCACCATCATCAGTGTTCCAGCTTAGTTTTACGCCGTTGCCTGTATGGTCGTACTCGGACACGTCGGCCTTATAGTGGAACTCAACGCCCATCGCTTCGCAGCCCTTTGACAGGGCGCGGGCGTAAAGGTGGATGTCGCCAGTGAAATCACTCTCAGTATAATAGCCGCCAAGGGTATCTGTTTTCAGCGCAGGTTCGATTGTTTGAACTTCAGCAGCGGATACTTCACGACGGTCCAAACCTGCTTTGGTCAGCATTTCGTTGACGCGGCGGGCGTGCTCAAATTCGCCTTGGGATTTGTAAACATGAAGGATACCACGTTTTTCCATGTCGAACTCAAATCCAACTTCGCCCGCAAAGCGTAACAGATGCTGACGCGCCTCGATTGCCATTTTGGCGGTGGCGATTGTATGGGCTTCATAGTTTGGGATATTTCCCATGAACTCTGCCATCCATGACAGTTTGTGCCAGCTTGGCTTTGGGTTGACCAACAAGGGCGCGTCAGAATTGAGCATCCACTTGAGGCCCTTAAAGATGGTGCCCCAACGGGTCCAAACTTCGGCATTGGATGCACTTAGTTGTCCGCCATTGGCAAAAGAGGTTTCCATCGCTGCGTAACGATTGCGATCAAATACGCTGACTTTGTATCCGCGTGAAGCGAGGGAATAGGCTGTGGTGATACCGGTGATGCCGGCCCCGATGACTGCGATATGGGACATATTCTATGCTCTTTCGTCAAACGCGATGGTAGGCGGACACAAAGGATCGGCAGAATTGCCAAGTCGTGTCCCCATCTGTCGCGTGACCTGAGAGCTTGACCACCGAACCTTGGCAGCTTTCTCCTTCGGTGGGCCTGCTGCGTTAAAACAGACCACTCTCCAGATACACAATGTCCGCATTTTGCGGCAACTTGCACGGTTCATGTGCCTGAGAGTTTCCGGGGCGTTGCTCCTTCGGCGTCAGCACTTAGCTGAGCTCTCCCATGCGAGTCGCATTATGTGGATTTCGTATAGAAAACTTGATCGAGAAACGCAAAGCCATTTTGGGGCAATGCTTCACCGGTGAGCAAAGATTATTAGACCGTGTGTCGTGCCCGTGCGCCACGTTCGATCGCGGCGGCGTGTAGGCGGTCGATGTTCAGCTCGTAACGGATTTCTTCAAGCAGGCGCAGTTCTGCCTCGTCTAAAGCTCCATCCGCGGCAGCGACATCACATGCAAGCGCATATGCAGTTTCGTATAAGCGTACTGGCAGGGCTTCGCGTACCAGTCCAAACAGAGCATCAAGGCCATCTTCTTGTTCAAACAAATCAAACACCACTTGGCTGATTGACTTCAAGTGGTCGACGTCAAACTCTGCAAAGACGGGCAGCATGTTTACAGCTGACTGAATTTTGATCAACTCAGCGGTGCGAATATCTTCGTTTGAGGCTGATACCGCGATCATAACTGCAACAAGCGCGTCTTGTGGTGTCATTGAATTTGAGAAATGTTGCACTGGGTAAAGCCCTTTGCCTGTTGGAAATGTCGCATCTGTTTATATGACCAATTTATTGACCCTTGGGACGTTGATCAATAGGTAGCGGCAAAACAGCGCGCATCGGGCGCGGGTTTATGCCTGATTGGATTTTAAGATGACTGAGACAAGAGAGGCCGCATTGGCAAGCAAAGCGTGGCCCTTTGAAGAAGCCCGCCGTCTGCTCAAACGTTTTGCCAAGTCGCCACCTGAGAAAGGCTATGTGCTTTTTGAAACTGGTTATGGCCCATCAGGTTTGCCCCACATCGGTACCTTTGGCGAAGTCGCCCGTACAACGATGATCCGTCGTGCGTTCGAAGAGATTAGCGATATCCCAACCAAGATGGTTTGTTTCTCTGACGACTTAGATGGCATGCGCAAGGTTCCAAGCAACGTTCCAAACGCAGACAACCTGACCGAGCACCTTCAGCGTCCATTGACGCGCGTGCCTGATCCGTTTGGAACGCATGACAGCTTTGGCGATCACAACAATGCAATGCTGCGCCGCTTCTTGGATACCTTTGGGTTTGAGTACGATTTCATCTCTGCCACTGAGTTTTATAGTTCAGGTAAATTTGATGAAGTGCTTTTGCGCGCGGTTGAAAAATACGATGAAGTCATGGCGGTGATGTTGAAATCATTGCGCGAAGAGCGTCGTCAGACCTATTCGATTTTCTTACCGATCCACCCAGAAACCGGTCGCGTTTTGTATGTGCCGATGAAGTCGGTCAACAAGGCTGACGGAACGATCACATTCGATGATGAAGATGGTGTTGAGTGGACGCTGCCTGTCACTGGCGGCAATGTTAAGTTGCAGTGGAAGCCAGACTTTGGCGCACGTTGGGCTGCTTTGGGCGTTGATTTTGAGATGTATGGCAAAGACCACTCAACCAACACGCCGATTTACGATGGCATCTGCCGTATCTTGGGTCACAAAGCGCCAGAGCACTTTTCATACGAGTTGTTCCTGGATGAAAACGGCCAGAAGATTTCAAAGACCAGCGGCAATGGCGTGAGCATTGATAAATGGCTAACCTATGCGTCCTCTGAATCTCTTTCATACTTCATGTACCAAAAGCCTAAGACGGCGAAGCGGATGCATTTTGATGTGATCCCAAAAGCGATGGACGAATATCATCAGCAGTTGCGTGCCTATGCTGGCCAAGACATCAAAGGCCAGTTGAACAACCCTGTTTGGCATATTCATGGTGGTGACGTTCCTGAGTCAAAAATGGTGGTTCCGTATTCCATGCTTTTGAACTTGGCCTCTGTTTCGGGTGCTGAGGAAAAGGATCAGTTGTGGGGGTTCATCCAGCGATATGCGCCTGACACATCTGCAGAAACGAACCCAGACATGGATCAGGCTGCTGGTTTTGCAGTGCGGTATTACAATGACTTTGTAAAACCAACCAAAGTGTTCCGCGCGCCGACAGACATTGAGCGTGAAGCGTTAGAAGATCTGCGTAATCGTCTGAAATCTTGGGATGGTGAGTTGGACGGTGATGCGTTGCAGTCCGAAGTTTTTGCTTGTGGTCGTGAACGTTTCGATCCGATGCGTGGCTGGTTCACGGCCCTTTATGAAGTGCTGTTGGGTGCTTCGCAGGGCCCACGTTTTGGTGGTTTCATTGCGCTCTACGGTGTTGATGAAACTGTTGCTTTGATCGATCGCGCCTTGGCAGGTGAGCTGCTTTAAGTAGCCGCAGACTGGGTTGGAATTGAATGGGCGGTTTGTTTCGGCAAGCCGCCCTTTTTCATATCTTGTTGATTTGGGCTGATTGCAGGCTACATGCGATCCGGAACAGTTGGAAATTGGAAATGCTTCGTACCCTGAAAATCGCAATTATTGTAATGCTAATGAGCGGCCTAGGAATAGGCGGTGCGCAGGCGCAAGGGGCTGACATAAAGTCGACGATCGACCGACAGATCGAAGCATTTCGGGCCGACGACTTTGAGGCAGCGTTTGGGTTTGCCAGCCCGAATTTACAGCGATTGTTTGGCAGTCCCGAAAATTTCCGCAGCATGGTGACACGTGGTTATCCAATGGTTTGGAGGCCCGCCGAGGTGCGGTATTTGGAGTTGGCTGACGTGAATGGCAGCCTTTGGCAGAAGGTCCTGATCAAGGATCGAAAGGGTGTTGTCCACGTCCTTGGGTATCGCATGTTAGAGACTGATATGGGGTGGAAAATCAACGGTGTTCAGTTGTTTCCAAGTCCCGGTGTAGGTGCCTAATTCGACCTGTTTTGCACTCCATCGTGCGGTGCTGTGAGACCCGATTAACGGCTTTTTGATACTTTTCTTTCTGTTGGCGTGTGACCATGTGGGTGACGATGCTTTTGGATTTGATCGGTGTCCATTCCCTTG
>JABGTH010000358.1 GCA_018647275.1 Paracoccaceae bacterium | reverse complement strand
TGTCGCGACGCCGACAACTCTGCATTACGACCAAATCCATGCATTGGCCAAATCAGGCAAAGCGATCTTTTGTGAAAAACCAATTGATCTGTCTTCTGAACGGGCCGCTGAATGTAAAACTGCGGTTGAGGGTGCGGGCGTGGGCTTTTTTACAGCCTTCAATCGTCGTTTTGACCCAAATTTCTCGCACCTCAAGACACAGCTCGATGCAGGTGTGATTGGCGCAACAGAAATGGTTGTGATTACGTCGCGTGATCCGTCCCCACCTCCAGTTAGCTATATCAAGCAATCAGGTGGCCTGTTTCGTGATATGATGATCCACGATCTTGATATGGCGCGTTTCCTGTTGGGCGAAGAACCTGTTGAGTTGTTCGCCACAGGTTCATGCCTTGTCGATCCAGAGATCGGTGAAGCAGGGGACATCGATACAGCTGCTGTAACGCTAAAAACGGCTTCTGGTAAAATCTCGCTCATCAACAACTCGCGGCGCGCGACGTATGGATATGATCAACGTATCGAAGTCCACGGTGCTGACGGCATGTTACGCGCAGCTAACAAACTTGAGCATTTGGTTGAGCAAGCAGGCGGTAATGGATTTACCACAGCGCCGAACAAGCACTTCTTTCTTGAACGGTATGAGGCGGCCTACATTGCAGAGATGGAAGCCTTTATTGCGGCTGTCAACGCGGGCACTTCGCCAACACCAGGTATCGCGGATGGGGTGGCTGCACAGCGCCTCGCAGATGCAGCGGCAAAATCCCTTGAGACAGGGCAACCTGTTAAATTGTGATATTAGTGTTTTGGCGGCGAATTGAATCGGGCTTTGCCGCCAAATAGGGCGTAAAGCATATTTTTCGAAAGGCTATGACCGTGGTAAAGACGTCGCGCCAATTTGTGCCAGCGTGATACTGGTTTCATCGCGCAAGACATCCCAAAGACGTTGCAACCCTTCTTCGCCTCCCGCTGCGATTGCGAACTAAAGGATGCGGCCTAAGAAGGTGAAATCAGCGCCTTGATCGTATGCTTTGACAACATCCTCGCCACTGCGCAGGCCTGAGTCAAAAAACAGTGGGAAATCAGGTCCAACCGCTTCACGAATGTCAGGCAAAACTGAAATTGGCGATGGGGCGCTATCAAGTTGTCGGGCACCGTGGCTGGATACTTGGACAGCATCCACGCCTGCATCCCGCAGCATGATCGCATCTTCAGCATCCAACACACCCTTAACAACCAAGTTGCCGGACCACATGTCGCGCAGTTTGGCAAGCGTGTCCCAGTTGGCACCTGCGCGGCTTTCTGTGCGGTCAAAGGAATACCCAGACATGCCAAAGTTCGCCATTTCAGGGCGGCCTTTGAATAGCGTGGTCAAGGACCAGCGGGGGTGCAGTGCAAAATCGATGAATTGTTTGGGGCCAATGCGGAATGGCATTGTAAAGCCGTGGCGCAGCTCGCGAGGGCGCCGGCCAACTTCGGCAACGTCTACGGTGAGGACGATGGTTTTGTAGCCAGCAGCCTTAGCGCGTTCGACCAGTTTGAATGTCCCAACGCCATCACCACTGAAATACAGCTGGAACCATGCGTTGCCTTCAGCGGCTTCGATTAATGGCTCCATCGCGGTTGAGGCGACTGTGGATACGCCTAACGGCACGTTTTCACGCGCTGCAAGGCGGGCCAGCATAAGGTCAGCGCCAGCGCCTGAAAGGTTGCACATGCCCATCGGGCTAATCCCAAAGGGGGCGTTGGTCTTTTGACTAAATACTGAGGATGCGAGATCGCGCTGACTAACGTCGCGCAGTATGCGAGGCCGCAAGGTCAAAGCGTCAAAGGCCGAGCGATTACGTGCTGCCCCTGTTTCACGCCCTGCGGCCCCGTCGATGTAGTCGAACACCATCCAAGGAAGACGGCGCTGGGCAATCCGGCGTGCGTCTTCGCTTGAATGGATGTTCAATGTCATCTTAGCTGGCAACCGCTGTCATAAAACGATCGCGGATCACGACAGGGTCTTTGGTGATTACAGGCAGTTTGATGTTGCCGCTGTCACACTTAGACACGATGATCGTCATTTTTTTGCTGTCAAGTGCTGCTTGCAAAACCTTGCCGGTGTCGACGTCCTGACACTCAACAACATTCTCACAACCACAGGCCTTAGCCACTGCTGTTAGGGATGTCTTCATGCCAGCGTATGTTGGCTGATCACCCGTTGAGCCGTAAGAGCCGTTGTCGATGATCAACAGAATGTAGTTGTCGGCAACGTTGTTGGCGATTGTTGGCAAGGTGCCAAGGTTGGTCAAAACAGAACCGTCGCCATCAATTGAGATAACGGTTTTGTCTTGTGACAAAGCAAGACCAAGACCGATGGATGAAGACAAACCCATGGTGCCCAACATGTAGAAGTTGGTTGGCTGATCATCGATCATGTGCAGTTCTTGGCTTGGTAGGCCGATGTTACAAACGACCAATTGGTCACGAATGATTGGCGCGATTTCGCGCAGGATTTCAGAACGGATCATTGGTCGCCGTAGCCTCCCCAGAAGGACGCATCCGTAAGGATCGCCACAGGTTTGTTGCACATGAATGTGTATTTCAGGATCGCATCCAATTCGTCCGCATCAGATTCCTTGTGGAAGTGATAGGTTGGGATGTTCAACTGGTTCAGTAATGCCTTTGTGTGCACAGCCATTTCGACCTGACACGCCACTGGCTCGCGCAGTTCGCCGCGGTATGAAATCAGCATTGGAAGTGGCATGCGGTAAAACTGTGTCAGTGTCGCCAAAGTGTTGATTGTGACACCGATTGCTGTGTTTTGCATGATGATTGCTGGGCGTTTGCCACCCATCCACGCACCAGCGCAAAGGCCCATGCCTTCGTCTTCTTTGTTCGCAGGAATGTGAAATATTTCATCACGTTCTTCGACTTCTTCGATAACGCCGGCAAGTTGCTTGCAGGGCACCGTCGTGATGAATGAAACGTCGTTTGCGACGAGGTCATCTACGATTTTTTTAGATATACTCACGGTTGAGTAAGCTCCTTTGATAAGCAACCAAATGGATTGCGGGATTAAATATGAGGATTAAGGATGATTTTTGGCGCGGCGGTTAGGCCCGCGAGAATGTCTGAAAAGGCAGATGCTCCATCTGAAAGTGGGCGTTGTTCGGTCCAGTCCAAGGTCCCTAAGCGCCCGTCGAAAATGGCGGCTGCAGTATCGCGAAAATCTTGAGCTGTGTAAGTGTATGTGCCAATGAAAGTGATCTCTTGCAAGGTCATGCGACGTACATCTAAACCACCTGTGCCTTCGCCCAAGCCGATATGCCCAATCACGCCACCGGGGCGCGTATGTGCAGAAGCTGTTGCGCGTGTCGCTGCGTAACCCACGCCATCGATAACCAGATCGAACATTGCATCTGCTGACAGGTCATCGGGCGAAATCGTCGTTTGGCCGCATTGCGTGTTCAAAACATCACGCCGTAAAGCGTTTGGCTCAACGATAGTCACGATGTTGACGCCTTGGGCCGACAATGACAGGGCGGCACCCAGGCCAATGGCACCACCACCGATTACAAGCGCAGTTTTCGCTGAACCGCTCAACGCTTCTTTTGCAAGTTTAACTGTGTGCCAACCGCATGCGATTGGTTCTGCAAGGGACGCAGCATCTAGTGATACATGGTCTGGCACAGTTACAAGGTTCTCACCGCGCATCGCAATGAATTGCGCAAAAGCACCTTCGCGCGGCGGCATTGAAATGATCATTCGTTCTGGGCACAGGTTGTCACGACCAGATTTACAGGCAGGGCATGTGCCACATGAGACCAACGGATTGACCGTTACACGCTCGCCATCACGCGGTCCGCCAACAATAACGCCAGCTGCCTCATGCCCTAGGATCAATGGCGCAGGGCGGCGATCATCATGGCCAAGGTATGCATGCATATCAGAACCACAGACACCAACCGACATTACCTTGATCAAGTGTTGATCGGCCTCAGGTGTTGGAACTGGGACATCGCGGAAATCCAGTTTTTCAGGGCCGTCATAAACCAATGCTTTCATTTCGCTGTATATCCTCCGTCAACCATAAGGACTTGCCCGGTTACAAAGGCAGATGCGTCCGAACATAAGAACAAGAGTGGGCCATCAATATCTTCGAGCCTACCATTGCGCCCAACACAGGTTTGGGCCGCGTTGCGGGCTGCGCGCTCTGGGTCAGCAAAGACTGGCTCCGTCAGTTCCGTTGGAAAGAACCCCGGGCCAATCGCATTTGCGTTGATGCCGTCACCAGACCAACTTTCGGCCATTGCGCGGGTCAACTGGCCAATACCTGCTTTGGATGCGCCATAACTAAGGCCCGCAGGGAACGCACGTGTGGTTTGAAGCGATGCGAAGTTAACAATGCGTCCCCACCCTTTGGCTTTCATCGCTGGAACCAACGCTTGGGTCAAAAAGAATGGGGCCGCAAGGTTCAGGTTCATTGTGACGTCCCAGCCCTCGGTGGTCACATCATCTGCCGTCTCACGGGTGTTAATTCCCGCTGCATGCACGATAATGTCAGGTGCGCCAAAAGGTTCTGTGATGCGTGCTGCAATGTCGCTTATCTGATCACGTTGCGACAGGTCTGCCGCGACAGTTGCGGCGTTTGCTGCTGTCGTTTCTGCCCATGCTGTCAGTGCTTCGGCGCGGCGAGCAACGCCAACCACTTTTGCACCAGCCGCTGCCAATGCGATGGCCGCTTGTTGACCAAGGCCAGCACTGGCCCCGGTCACACAGGCCACACGGCCTGTCAGGTCAAACATTTGGGCGACTTCATTCATCTGCGGTAAGATCAAATGTTTCGTCAGGGAAATACTTCTCTAAACGAACATCTGCAGCCCGCGCGTGACCTTCCATGCCCTCAAGGCGTGAAATGCGAGCTGTCGCCTCCGCAATGCGTTTTGAACCATCGCGTGTTGTGCGTTGCCATGTCACTATCTTCATGTATTTGTGGACAGACAAGCCGCCTGTGTATCCAGCGGCACCAGATGTTGGCAGAACGTGGTTCGTGCCAGATGCTTTGTCACCGTAAGAAACGGTGGTTTCTTCACCCAAGAACAGCGAGCCATAGCAGCTAAGACGACCCAACCACCAATCCAGATCTTCGGCCTGAACAGTCAGGTGCTCTGGTGCATATTCGTCGGATACAGCGGCCATTTCTTCGCGGTCTGCACATAGGACCACTTCGGCATAATCGCGCCATGCTGCAAGGGCATTTTCGCGGTTCACCTCTGGTAGGTCGTCGATCAAAGTAGGTACGCGCGCCATGACATCTTCGGCCAATAAGCGATCATCGGTGATTAACCAAACAGGAGAATTATAACCGTGCTCTGCTTGGGATACCAAATCGGTCGCAACGATATGTGGATCGGCTGTTTTGTCCGCTAGGATCAAGCTGTCAGTTGGGCCCGCAATCATATCGATGCCAACGCGACCAAATAGAATACGCTTTGCTTCGGCCACAAATTGATTGCCAGGACCCACAAGGATGTTGGCTTTGGGCAGGCCAAACAAACCAAAGGTCATTGCAGCAACGCCTTGGACGCCACCAAGAGCCATAATTGTATCAGCACCACAGATGTGGGCCGCGTAAACGATCGCTGGTGCAACGCCGACGCCGGGACGTGGCGGGGACGTTGCAGTAATGTGGTTACAACCTGCAACTTTTGCGGTTGTCACAGTCATGATTGCAGATGCGATGTGGCTGTAACGACCACCCGGCACGTAGCACCCTGCAGCATCAACTGGGATAGCCTTTTGACCTGCAATCATACCCGGAACGATTTCGTATTCGAAGTCGCTAACTGTGGTTTTTTGTGCTTCGGCGAAGCGACGTACGTTGTCGTGGGCGAATTGAATGTCTTTTTTCACCTTTTCTGGAACCATGTCACAGGCCGCAGCGATCTCTTCATCCGTGAGGATAATATTGCCATCGTAGTTATCGAATTTTTTGGCGTACTCGCGTACTTTTTCGTTACCACCTTCGTTGATATCGTCCAGTATAGTCTGAACAATATCGTGCACATCAGATGCGCCTGACTGTGCAGTTAAAGTTGCTTTTTTAAGGTATTTTCTAGCCATGTTTTTCATGCCTTACTTATAGATTTCTGGAAGTAACGTTGTGGAGATTGCTGGGACGAATGCGATTAATAAAACAACGACCAACATGCACAATACGAAAGGAATAGCTCGCCAAGCAATTTTTAGAATCGACTCGCCGGAAATGCCAGAAACGACAAACAGGTTCAATCCAAGGGGGGGCGTAATAAACCCGACGCCCAGTGCAGTAATCATCATAATACAAAACTGAATTTCATTCATACCTATGCTGTCCGATAATGGTTTAAGAATTGGAGCTAAGATTACGATGTTTGGAGTGGTTTCCATTACACAGCCGGCAGCGATCAGGATGCCGATCATCATGAGTATGAGAATGGTCGGATTGTCGGTCATTGCTGTGGCCGTGGATACAAAACCCTGCGGGACCCCCATGATAGCAAGCGCTTGTGCCAATGGTAGTGAGAAAGCGATAATCGGTAATATGATCCCGTTGACCTTAGCGGAACTCATCAGCATAGCCGGAAAATCTGCAAGCTTAAGCGTACCAATAGTAAAGCCAATAATGATGGTGACAACCACTGCTGTTGCCCCAGCTTCAGTGGGAGTCAGGCGACCTGAAAAGATGCCGTAAAAGATAATTGCGGGAACAATAAAAGCATACCAGCCCGATGCGAATGCGCGGCGCAATTTGGAGAAGTATTCGGTTGCTGTTAGATTGCCACCCCCTTCGTAGCTGTAAATGCGATTGACGATGATATTGGTAATTAGTATCGCCATCAGGATCGACAAACCTGGTATAATTGCTGCTAGGAATAGGGTGGAGGCAGAAATTCCAAGAATGAGACCAACGATTATGTAAGCAATCGATGGTGGAATTAAAATTCCAGTACAAGCGCCTGCTGCTACCAACGCGCATGCATATGGGCGAGGGTAACCACTTTCAACCAACCGGTCGATGGTCATACGGCCTACTGCCGCGGCACCCGCAGCGTCGGAACCTGAAATTGCGGCAAACATACCACAGACTAAAACTGTCGCGGAACCGAATCCACCTTTTGCGAACTGTGTCAAAGCTTCGGCCACATTCAAAAACTTACGAGATAGGCCTGTTCGTACAAGTATGTCGCCGGTGAGTATAAACAGTGGAATGGCTGTTAGTGCGAAAGCGTCAATGCCGTGAAATAAGCTTTCACCCAATAGTGCCAAAGGTAAATCCCCGGCCATGAGCAACATCAACGTCGCCGCCACGCCGATGGAAGCCCATATAGGTACTGCCAATGCGCAGAGCAGAACAAATAGGATTACAGGGAGATAAAAATCCCATCCAAGGACTACGATTGTTTCTATAGGTCCAAACAGCATGCCTCTGTCCTCAATCAAACAATTTGTCGCCTTCGTAGACGGGGCTTCCGTCACGAAGAGAGCTTATATCGCGTAGAAAAGATTGGGTAAGGCGAACAATCATGAGTGCAAAACCCAAGGGCACTGCCATGAAAAACCACACCATGGAGATACGAAGGCCATGACTGACCGATCCGAATTTCCAGGATACATGAACCGTTTCCCATGACCAATAGAGTGCAATTGCTGCGATGATGAACATCACCAAATCACCGAATATGTAAATAAGCGCTTTCACGCGTGGGCCAACGTAATGAATCAAAACATCAATTCGGATATGTGCACGCTCTTTAACTGCCGCAGCCGCTCCAATCCATGCCAAATAAATGAACGAATATCGTACAATCTCTTCACCCCATATCGAAGAGTAAGCGAAGATTTCACGGCGTAAGACCTCGATGGCCATCGTCAGTACAATCATTACATAGAAGACTAAAAGCATCCATCGCTCGGCGTTCTTATCTAGTTTGTGAAGCAATCTCATGAGAAACCTCTCTAGTGGACGCTGCCACTAGTGGTGGATTGAACGCGTCGGGATTAAATTTGTGTTCGATTTGCCCTATGCGGCGCGCAGCAGCTTTGATGCGCGCCGAAAAATTTAATTATGCATCGTGGACGTAGTAGCGTCCTTGGGTGCCCGCAGCTTCTTCGATCTTGGCGAAGGTGTCCATGGAACCTGCAAGATCTTTCTTAAAGCTGTCCCATTCGGATAATTGGTATCCACCAGCCGCTTGCCATTCAGCCAACTGGTCATCAGTCAATGAATGGAACTCTACGCCAGCTTTTCGCAATTCTGCCATCGCGAAATTTCGCGCAGAAGGCACCTTGGCAAGGTTCTGTTGACGGGTGATTTCAGCCGCTTCCATGATGCCATCTTGAACATCGGCAGGCATAGAATTGAACCATTCGAGATTACAGGAGTAAACCTGTGAGTCTGGTACTGCCTGTGTGAATGTTACGTGTGAAAGCAAGTCTTTGAAACCAAATACGAGTAACGCGCCAACAGATGGGTCGAGTGCGTCTGCAACACCTTGCGCAATTGCTGATGGTGTTTCACCCCATGCAACTGGTGTTGGGTTCGCGCCAACCATGCGATAGTATTGCTGCAACATTGCCGAACCAGGAACGCGAAATTTTACGCCGTCTAAATCACCTGGCGTCATCACAGCGCCTGCTCCACCCTTACGAACAGCAACAACTCTTGGGTCAATATTTACGTAGAACAATGCTTTGAAGCCAGCTGCTTCTACCTTTGGGTTCACTTCCTGTGCCCAAACATCTGAATGTACAAGATTGGTGAAGCGTTGATTGGAGCCGCACAGATAGGGCATGTTAATGAGGTCTACTACGCTTGCAAATGGTGCAAAGTTAGACAGCGAGTGCTGTGCGGCCTGAATTGTACCCGTTTGCACAGATTGCGCCAAAGCGCCGCCTGCACCAAGCTGACCACCAGGTGCCAGCTTTACGTAAACTTTTCCGTTTGTGGCATTTTGAATGTTTTCTTTTAGGTCTAGCTGCATGATGGGATAGCTGCGTGTTGCTCCCAACACATATGCTGTCGCTATTGTCATCACATGATCAGCGGCTTTTTCGCGATCGTTTTCTTCTTTTGCAGTTTGTGCTGTGGCTTCAGTTGACCATAACGATCCCGCAGCACCAGCTACTAAGGCTGCTGTAAATGCGCCTGAGCTTGCTAATTTTAGGAAATTACGGCGCTCAACTGTCTTCACTTTTTTGGTATCCTTGAACAATTTAGTGTCCTCCCTGGACTGTTATTGCAGCGCTATTTTTTAGCGTCAGCTTCTTTTTTTAGAATTGCGAATACGAATAATACTGCGGCACCTGACAAAACTAACATTTCGCCTACATCGTTTAGAAATGAAGAATTGAAATAGGAACCAAGGCCCACATTCGCACTGAAAACTGCAAATAATAGCACTGAAAGAAGTAATTGCATGCTGTAGCCTCTCGTAATCGGGGTCTCAAGTTCGGTCAATGTAAGCCGTTACAATAGCCAAATGCAAGAGCTTACATTTCTATTGCGGGTATTTCATTTTTTTTATAAACTTCGTATTGCGTTAATAGGGTCAAAGCTGGGCCTTGATTGTGGATATCAATGTCAAAAGAACAACCGACCCCAACCTTGCAAGATGTTGCAACTGCGGCAAAAGTTTCTACTGCGACGGTTTCGCGTTGTTTGAACTTTCCAGATCAGGTCAAAGAAAAGACTCGC
>JABGTH010000148.1 GCA_018647275.1 Paracoccaceae bacterium | reverse complement strand
TGGTGGATAGGCTACGCCAATCAATCCACCAAACCCTTTACCGATATCGTCGCCATCTCCCAATGGACCCGCCAAGGCTTTAGCCACGTCGCTAACCCTATTTCCTGCTGTTGCAGCAGTAATTCCGGCGTCCAAACTTTCGATCAAAGCAGCTTCGGCGCAACGCTTTTCAACTGACACTTCACCAAGAAAAATGGTCCGGCAAAGTGGCGCATGATAGCGACGGTAGCATCCTGAGAATGAAAAAATCATGTCCTCCCCAGCAACCAACGGACTGCCACTCCACGTCAGCAAGCGCGCAGCTGGGTCAGAACCTGACGGCAACATAGGTGGCATCGCTGGGTAATCTCCCCATGCATCATCTACACCTTGCATCGCATCACGATAGGCCAATGCAACCAGCTGGTTCTTGGCCATGCCAATATCTGCATACTTCATAACACCTTGCATGACGCTATCAGAAATAGTCGCTGCCTTACGCATAAACTCAATCTCAGGTGCGGATTTGATAGCGCGCTGAAGGCCAACAATTCCTGTTGCGTCAGCAAAACCAACATCAGGTAAAGCCTGCAAAAGAACTGAAAATCCTTTGGCAGAGAAATGTTGACTGTCCATTTCAATACCAAGGTTTTGAATACCCAACCCACTAATGTGGCGCGCTAAGTCTTCAATCGGATGGCGCTCCATTGAGTTCACAAGATCGCTTTCATAGCCGATCACACAACCCTCCAGCATCCAGACGGTGCGCATTGCCCCTTGCGTATCTTGTTGACGGCCCCACCAAATTGGATCCGCATCCTGCAGAATAATCGCACCCTGATGATGGTTGAACGTCCAGGCATCATAACCAGTCAGCCACTGCATATTTGCGGGATCACTGACAAACAAAGCATCCAATCCCGCAAGCGCCATTGCCATACGGGTCATCAAAAGACGGCGATCATATTCCGCCTGATCAAAGGGCAATCGTTTGATAGTCATACATGGATCCTTTTGCGCCCAAAATGCGGCCTCTACAGGTTAGGCGCAATAGGAAACCCATCAGAACCAGCGCCCAATCGAAGTCAACTGAAGCGATCCACCTGTTGCACTGACATGGGCGAATGCCACAGCGCTAGAAACGGATGTAGTCGCTTGCCCTGCACTAAACCATAGGTTCGCCACATCACTCACAGCCCCACCTGACACAACTGGCGCTGCAACAAACCCACTAAGGAATTTCCACGTTTGGGTTGCCAATTTAAACGCAACTCCAACAACAATGTTGGCGTCACCAGAAATCACGTTCGAAGTACAAATCATTGTCCCACCCGCAAACCGCTGTAAGTCTCCATCCACCGAACTGCCTCGTTCAATGATCGCGCCACTTGGGCTGCCACCAACTTCACCTACACCACCAATGATATTGCCGGGACAGTAATCATAGTCAGCACGCATAAACCGACCAGCCGTTGCATCGGCTGGCCCCGATTGAACAGACGCACCTGACACACTCCCACTTGCGCAATCAAAACTAATGGCTTCTTGCCACGAAGATTCACCGTAGTTGATTTTCAGCGACCAGCTGTTTAATCCGTTCAAACCCATTTCCGCATGCCCAGACCAATTTGTCCAAAATATCAGGCTCGCGGTATCAGCTGTTGATGCCTTGTTGATTTTAATCTTCTGGCCCGCCCCTTCGTGCGAATACAACGAAGCCGGTGCACTGATACTCAGCCGATTGGTTACGTCAGCCGTAAAGTTTGTTCCGACATTTTGAAGGTTCGCCAATTCAGTTTGCTGAGGCAGCTCAACCCAACCCCCCACCGTCGAAATGCAAACACCTGCCACGTGATTGGTCGAACGCCAACCAACCGACTTGGGCGGTAAGAAAACAGCCACACATTGCCATCAAACAATGCAAGTGGCCCTTTATGGTTTTCCCATGCATCAACGCCCCCATTAGGCACCAGATAATGTCGGAGGGCATGTGCAACAGGCGAATAGCAAAATATTTCGAATGAAACCGCCATTTTCACATATATTAGGTTGCAAATTATGAACTCACTGGTTCTACTCCCCCTCAATACACGCGAAAAATCGCGGGAGAAACCAGGGAGCCACATTTGGCCGATACTGCAAAAAACGATGCGTTCGTTGAGTTTGAACGCGTTCAGAAAAGCTATGACGGTGTTAATCTAGTCGTCAAAGATTTGAACCTTTCAATGCCACGTGGCGAATTCCTAACGATGCTTGGCCCATCAGGATCCGGCAAGACAACTTGCCTCATGATGCTTGCAGGTTTCGAGACAGCAACACACGGCGACATTCGCCTTGGTGGCACTTCGATCAACAACATCCCACCGCACAAACGCGGCATTGGCATGGTGTTCCAAAACTATGCGTTGTTCCCGCACATGACAGTTGCTGAAAACCTTGCCTTCCCATTGGAAGTTCGCAAGATCGGCAAATCTGAGCGTGAAGAAAAGGTTATGCGCGCATTGGGCATGGTTCAGATGCAAGATTTCGCAGGTCGCCGCCCTTCCCAACTTTCTGGTGGTCAACAACAACGCATCGCTTTGTCGCGTGCATTGGTGTTTGAACCAGAGTTGGTTTTGATGGATGAGCCACTTGGCGCCCTTGATAAACAACTGCGCGAAACACTGCAGTTTGAAATTACCAACTTGGCACACGAACTAGGTATCACGACTGTTTACGTAACGCACGACCAAACAGAAGCCCTGACGATGTCAGACCGTGTAGCTGTGTTTGAAAACGGCCGCATTCAACAACTGGCTCCACCAGACAAATTGTACGAAGAGCCTGAGAACAGCTTTGTTGCGCAGTTTATCGGCGAAAATAACACCCTCGAAGGTGTCATTAAAGAAATCAAAGGTGGCGTTGCGCTAGTTCGGCTCGACAATGGTGACTTGATCGACGCCAAGCCCATCAATGTAACTGAGGCTGGCCAGCGTACACGCGTTTCTATCCGCCCAGAACGGGTTGAGATGGACAAGTCACGTCTGTCGCCAGACGCACACACACTAAAAGCTGAAGTGCTGGAATTCATTTATATGGGTGACATCTTCCGCACGCGTCTTCGGGTTGCTGGGAATGACGACTTCGTAATCAAAACACGCAACGCACCAGATCAGGTGCGCTTGCAGCCAGGCCAGATGATCGACATCGGTTGGTTGGCAGATGATTGCCGCGCGCTAGACGCGTAGCGGTATAATATGTCGCGCAGCGTAGTGGCTGCGCGATCAAATTAGGCTGGGAAAACAAACCCGTACCCAGCCTGAATGCAAATCGGGCTCAACTGGGAGACTACTATGACACTCACCAAACTACTAACAGCTACTACAGCCCTTACTTTGGTTGCTGGCGTTGCTGCCGCTGAGGAAATGACAATCGTATCTTGGGGCGGTGCTTACACTGCTTCACAAAAAGGTGCGTATCACGACCCATATTCAGAAAAAACTGGCGTTACGATCATCAATGACGACTCTTCTGCTGAGGCCGTAGCTAAATTGCGCGCAATGTCAGAAGCTGGCAACGTAACTTGGGACGTTGTTGACGTTGTTGCAGCTGATGCGATCCGTCTATGCGACGAAGGCCTTGCGCTTGAAATCGACGCAGACACAATGCTTGCAGACGCTCCAGACGGCACAAAAGCTTCTGAAGATTTCGGTGACCTGTTGGTTTCTGACTGCTTCATTCCACAAATCGTTTATTCAACAACATTCGGTTACCGCACTGACCTAGTTGGTGATACTGCACCAACTACTGTTTGCGCAGTATTCGACACAGAAGCATACCCAGGTAAGCGCTCACTAGAAAAACGCCCGATCAACAACATGGAATGGGCTCTTCTTTGTGACGGCGTTGCAAAAGACGCAGTTTATGACGTTTTGGCGACCGAAGAAGGTCAACAGCAAGCTCTTGATAAACTAGCAACAATCAAAGACGACGTTATCTGGTGGTCTGCTGGCGCTGATACTCCACAGCTTTTGGCTGATGGCGAAGTTGTCATGGGTTCCACATACAACGGCCGTTTGTTCGCAGCGATCGAAGAGCAAAAGCAGCCAATCGGCATGCTATGGGACGCACAAGTATTTGACCTTGATGGTTGGATCATTCCAGCGGGCCTAAGCGACGAGCGTAAAGCACGTGCACTTGATTACATCATGTTCGCGACTGATACACAGCGTCTAGCTGACCAAGCACAGTTCATCTCTTACGGTCCTGCGCGTAAATCTTCTGCACCGCTTGTTGGTAAGCACAAGACATTGGGCATCGACATGGCACCACATATGCCAACTGACCCAAACAACGCAAAGAACACGTTCTTGTATAACTACGAGTTCTGGGCTGATTACCGTGATGACATCGACGCAAAATTCCAAGCGTGGTTGGCTAAGTAAGCCAGTAAATCGGGGTTAAACCCACCTAATGTTGCACAATTCGGCGGGGGCGATTTAGCCCCCGTCACTCCTTTACTGAAAGACTAAAGATGAGCGATAGCACTGCAAATGGCCCAGTATTGGCCGCTGATGGCACGCCCCTCAAAAGAAGCCTCTCGCGCGCCATGCGCCGCCAGAAAATGCGGGCTTTCATGCTGGTTGCGCCATTGTTGATCTTTGTTCTTTTGACCTTCATCTACCCAATCGGTGTGATGCTTTCACGTTCAGTTCAAAACGACATCGTTCCGGAAACTTTGCCCGAGACAGTGCGTGTTCTGGGCGCATGGGATGCTTCAAGCGGTGAGCTGCCTGCAGAAGCGGTTTATGCAGCCTTCACACGTGACATGTCCGTTGCCATCGCAGCCAAAAGACACACCCGCTTAGGTTCGCGCTTGAACTACGAAAAGACCGGCTTTTCTTCTATGTTCCGCCAGTCTGGTCGTAAGATGAAAAAACTTGATCCGGTGGCAGATGCCCCCTTCAAGGACAAGCTTATCAAAATTCACAAAGGTTGGGGTGATGTTGAGACGTGGAAAACGCTTCAGACTTATTCAGGTCTATATACATCGGGTTATTTCCTGAACGCAGTTGATGCGCGCATGACCCCCGAGGGCATGGCGTGGCAACCTGAAGACAAGCAGATCCTGCTCAAGTTGTTTGGCCGTACATTGGTCATGTCATTGATCATCACAGGTTCCTGTATCCTGCTGGGCTATCCAATCGCGTGGCTTCTAGCGAACGTATCACCGCGCAATGCCAACCTATTGTTGATCCTTGTTCTTCTGCCATTCTGGACCTCTCTGTTGGTGCGAACATCAGCATGGAAAGTGATGCTGCAACAGAATGGTGTGATCAACGAAGTACTTGTTTGGATCGGGCTGGTGCCCGATGGGGATCGAATGATCCTGATTAACAACGAATTCGGTACGATTGTCGCTATGACGCACATCTTGCTGCCGTTCATGATCTTACCGATGTACTCCGTAATGCAGACCATTCCACCTGTCTACTTGCGCGCTGCTAAATCTATGGGCGCAACGAATTGGACAGCGTTCTGGCGCGTCTACTTCCCACAATCCATTCCTGGAATTGGGGCGGGATCTATCCTCGTGTTCATTCTATCGATTGGCTATTACATCACTCCGGAAATCGTTGGCGGTACCAAAGGTGTCTTCATCTCCAACCGGATCGCATACCATATTTCGTCATCGCTCAACTGGGGTCTGGCTGCTGCACTTGGCACCATTCTACTGATCGTCGTTTTAGCCCTATACTGGGCCTATGATCGGATCGTGGGCATCGACAACGTGAAATTAGGATAAAGACAATGGCTGCACCAACACCGATTTCACGTAAACCGCTGTCCTTCGTTCTGCCAACCGCAGGCGGGATCGGCGCGTTCCTTGGATTGTTCCTTGGTACGAGTAATGGCTCTGGCCTAATTGGCATGCTTTTGGGCGCTGCTGTTATTACTGCAATGGCATATGGTTTTATCGTCGATCTGCAAAATGAAAAGCTGGCCAAGTGGATTTCGATTATTGGCTTTGGTATCGTCGGCTATATGTTTGGCGGGATTATCCTGACAATCGTGGCCGGCCTTGTAGGCATGTTTTATCACTGGCTGATCTATTGGTTATATGAAGGACGCTACCGCGCCAAACTGTTACCATACCTCACCGCTGGTCAAGTTCTCTGGCACTATGGTTTCCGTTGCATCGCCGCCCTGATTTTTATCTTCCTAATCACACCAATCCTTGTGATCATCCCGCTTAGCTTCAACGCGCAAGACTTCTTTACCTATACGCCCGGCATGTTGCGTCTGGACCCTGATGCGTATTCTTTGAAGCACTATCAGGACTTCTTTACCAACAACGAATGGCAACGTTCCTTAAAGAACTCACTAACAATCGCACCAATTGCAACGGTCATCTCAGTTTCACTTGGAACCCTTGCTGCTGTAGGCCTATCCCAAAGCCATATGCCGTTCAAAGGCACCATCATGGCGATCCTGATTTCACCAATGATTGTTCCGTTGATCATCTCAGCAACTGGCATGTTTTTCTTTTACTCCCAGCTTGGGCAGTTTATGGAAAATTCCTTGGGGATGGATAAGAACTTAGTCGGCTATATCAAGGTTATCCTGGCGCACGCCGTTCTGGGTATTCCATTCGTTATCATCACAGTAACTGCAACGTTGGTTGGCTTTGACCAATCGCTAACACGTGCGGCCGCTAACATGGGTGCAAACCCTATGACCACGTTCTTCCGCATTCAAATGCCACTGATCTTGCCAGGTGTTATCTCTGGTGGCCTATTCGCTTTCATCACATCGTTTGATGAAGTTGTTGTGGTGCTGTTCATTGGATCAGCTGGACAAAAGACATTGCCATGGCAAATGTTCACCGGCTTGCGCGAGCAGATCAGCCCAACAATCCTAGCAGTGGCAACGATCCTAGTGGTTGTTTCGATCGGATTGCTGACCGTGGTTGAGTTGTTGCGTCGCCGGTCCGAGCGTTTGCGCGGCATGAGCCCTGCATAGGGTTTAGGGGGTCCGCCCCTCTCTGCCATAAGGCAGAGTCCCACGGAGTTTATTTGGTAAGATTACGCCCCACGTTTACAATATGTAAGCGCAGGGCCTTTTTGATTGGCATAGTTTTTTGAGCAGTCCAAAGGATGCATAGCCATCAGGGCGCAGGCTTTTGTTCAGCTGGGACGCACGAACAGCGTTGATAGTTTTGGGGCCAATCAGGCCATCCATATCTTCGGTATCAAACCCTTGCGGCCTTGCACTTCTTGACGCTCCACAAACGTCAGGGCGCATTACCAGTGATCAGGTGCTGTCTTCTTATGTAGATCGTGTCGACGCGGCCCTTGATTAAGGCCGCGAACGATTCACTTTACGCTTCATCTTGGCGCTTTTATGCTTAGCTTGCCCCGCTTTGCGGCGTGGTGAGCGACCTGCAGGGGATGAACGCCCACCGCGTGGAACCTCTTTGCCCTCAACTGACAGCAACTCAAGCGCAACCCCACCAGTAATCGGCGCGGCCTCTGTCAATTTTGCGGTGACCTGTTGACCAATGCGGTAAGTAAGTCCCGTAACTGCACCCATCAACGTTCCGGCTTCGCGATCAAAGTGGAAGTATTCACCACCCAATGAGCGGATTGGGACCAGACCATCGGCACCAGATTCATCCAGCTTGATGAACATCCCAAACTTGGCGATCCCGTTGATGCGGCCAGTGAACTCTTCGCCCACACGCTCGGACAAATAGCTCGCTAAGTAGCGATCTGTCGTATCCCTTTCCGCCATCATCGAACGGCGTTCCGTGTCAGAAATATGGGTCGCTGTTTGCTCTAGCTCGTCCACATCCGCAGGCGTCAAACCATCGTCACCCCAACCATGTGACGTGACCAATGCACGGTGCACGATCAAGTCAGAGTAACGGCGAATAGGTGACGTAAAGTGCGCATAACTTTTCAGCGCGAGGCCGAAGTGGCCAAAGTTGGTCGGGCTATAATAGGCCTGCGTCATGCAACGCAAAGTCGTCAGGTTGATCAACTCTTCATCATCCGTGCCAGCAGCTTGTGCAAGCAAGCGGTTCAAATGCGAGGTCTGCAAAACTTGACCACGGGCAATGTTTAGACCTGTCGCACTAGCGGTCTCACGTAGGGCATTCAACTTCTCTGTTGATGGCTCTTCGTGAACACGGAACAGTTGCGCAGTTTTCTTAGCGATCAGCGTTTCAGCCGCAGCTACGTTGGCCAGCACCATCAGCTCTTCGATCAACTTGTGCGCGTCTAAACGATCCTTGAAATTAACGGACTGTACAGTTCCGTCATCACCCAAAACGATCTGGCGTTCTGGGAGGTTCAGCTCAAGCGGCTGACGCAATTGGCGGGCCTCAACAAGCGCTGTATAAGCTGCGTAAAGCGGTTTAATAACAGGCTCTAACAGGGCCGCAGTGCGTTCATTAGGGTTGCCATCCATCGCCTCTTGGACTTCTTCATAATGAAGGGACGCAGGCGATCGCATAAGGCCACGTACGAATTCGTGGTTTAGCTTTTGACCATGGGCATCAAGCTTCATACGCACTGCGATACAAGCGCGCGGGACACCTTCGTGCAAGCTGCACAAATCGCCAGACAAGCGATCAGGCAACATAGGCACAACGCGGTCCGGGAAATAAGTAGAGTTCCCGCGCTTGCGCGCTTCGCGATCCAGTGCAGAACCAGGCGTCACGTAAGCTGCAACATCAGCGATAGCGACCCATACGATATGGCCGCCTTCGTTCTCTGGATCGTCATCAAGATGCGCATAACATGCATCATCGTGGTCACGTGCATCTGACGGATCAATCGTGACCAACGCCATTTCACGCAGGTCTGTGCGGCCATCCAATTCCATCGGTGTATGCGCGTCGGCCTCGGCCACGACGTCATCAGGGAAATCGTCAGGGATGTTGTGCTGGTGGATCGCAATCAGTGACACCGCTTTTGGTGCCGATGGATCGCCAAGACGTTCAACGATACGCGCCTGCGGACGGCCCATGCGGCCCTTTGGACCGGACTGCTCTGCTTCAACCAACTCACCGTCTTTGGCACCGTGCATCGCACCAGCGCCAACAAGCCATTCATCGCTTTGGCCTTTGTCGATCGGAACAATACGGCCGCCTTCGGCACCTTTACGAAAGACCCCCAAGACGCGTTGTGGGTTTGTACCAACGCGGCGGATCATGCGACCCTCATAGGCGTGTGTATCGCCCTCAACAGCAGTTAGGCGTGCAAGGATTCGATCACCTTCGCCCAGCGCTGGTTCAGATGCTTTGGTCACCAGCAGAACAACAGGCTCCGGACCAGTGCCGTGCCACTCCATCGGTTTGGCGTACAGATCACCGTCTGTACCCACACCCGTCACTTGCAACACACTGACAGGGGGCAAACGATCTGGGTCGTTATAGGATTTCTGGCGCTTCTCAAGATGTCCTTCGGCTTCGAGTTCTTTGAGCAAGCGTTTTAAGTCGATACGCGCAGCCCCTTTGATCCCAAAGGCCTTCGCGATATCGCGTTTGGCAGTCAGCGTCGGATTGGATGTAATCCAATCAAGAATTTCGGGCTTTGTAGGGATACAGCTCATGGCGCTCGAATAGCACGCTAATGCGCCAACGTCATCGCAAATCGTCTGCCGTGTCTACGTCTTGCAATTCATCGATTAAAGCGACCCTTAGCCCGCCTAGGTTAGTAAGGGTATCGCCAAGCGCATGTTCCGTCGACCAGCGTACATCTTGGAACAATTTTGAAGGCATTGGATTAGTTCGCTTCAACCCAACCAACCAAAACCCACCGTCAGGGGCGGGGCCAAACACGGCATCAGATGTACCCAGTGCTGCAAAAGCGCGCGCAATTTGAATAGGGCCAATGTCAGGAATGTCGGCACCGATTACGCATACTGGCCCAACAGGTATGACCTGCATAACCCGAGCCATACGGTCCCCCAAATCGCCCTGACCTTGTGCAATGCGTTCAAAATGCGCAGGCCAAACACGACTGAGCATTCCAGCGCGATCAGGCGCAACAGCCAAAACAACTTTCCAACGTGGATCATCAATGCGGCGCAGCAGACGTTTCACCTGTTGACGGAACCACCATGCCGCAGCCGTTAGACCGATATCTTTGCCAAGGCGTGTCTTCACCCGCCCAGCGCGTGGTTCTTTGAGCATGATGATCAAAGTCGGACAGGTCATAAATCCAGTTCCATGTCACGATGTTCGATCTCAGCATCCAAAAAGATCGGACCATAGGCGCGGTATCCAAGTTTCTCATAGAACGGAATCGCGTACATTTGCGCCCCTAACATGGACCTTTTTACGCCTTCTTGAGCTTTGCAAACCGCAATGGTTTTGCGCATCAAAGCAGCACCAAGGCCAGTCCCACGCTGATCTTTAAGCACACAAACGCGCCCAACCTTTGCGGTATCACCTTTGATCAAAACCCGTGCTGTTGCTTTTGCAACACCATTAACCGTCGCCAAAACATGTATCGAAACAGGGTCTAGATCATCGATCTCTTCTTCCTCAGAAACGCCCTGTTCTCCAATAAAAACCTTGCGACGCAAATCACGACAGGCTTCGATGTCGTCGGTTTGATGGATCTCGATGCTCATGCAAAATAGTCTCTCAGGATACGGCCATAGATCGATTTCAATTGGTGAATATGCGCGACTTTCACATGCTCATCGACTTGATGCATCGACTGCCCTACCAGTCCGAATTCGACGACAGGGCAATGGTTCTTGATAAACCGCGCATCAGACGTGCCGCCTGTGGTACTTAGCTCTGGAACAATATTGGTTTCCACTTGAACAGCAGCGCTGACCAAGTTGGACAACTCACCTGGAGCGGTGACAAAACTCTCACCTGAAATCTTGATCCTCAGATCAATCTCTACTCCAAAATCTGCGATAATCTTATCCGCCTCAGCTTGCAGCCAATCACTTAGGCTTGCACCGCTATGGCTGTCATTAAAGCGAATGTTTACCGCAGCAGAACAATCCGCGGGAATTACATTGGTCGCTGGATTGCCTGTATCAACGGTGACAACAGCCAACGTAGAAGCATCAAAATGATCAGTACCTGTGTCCAGCTCATGCGAGGCCAAACGATCCATTAGGCGCATCATCGCAGGAAGCGGATTGTTTGCACGGTGCGGATAAGCCGCATGCCCCTGCTTGCCAGTAAGCTTAAAGAAGGCTGTCAGCGACCCGCGACGTCCGATCTTAATCATATCACCCATCTCATTCGGGCAAGTTGGCTCACCAACCAAGCAAACGGACATCGCCTCGTTATTGTTGTCCATATGCTCCAGCAACGCTGTAGTACCATCGATAGCATCTGCTTCTTCGTCGCCAGTGATGGCAATGATCAGCGCACCATTGGGTGGCGTTTCTTTGACGAAATCAACCGCGGCAGCAGCAAACGCAGCAACGCCAGATTTCATGTCAGTGGTACCGCGCCCGTACATGATGCCATCTTTGATTTCAGCACCAAATGGGGGCATGGTCCATGCCGCCTCATCGCCAAGTGGAACAACATCAGTGTGACCATTAAAACCAAAGGTGCGCGCGTGCCCTTTTGCGCCCCAACGAGCGAACAAATTCCGTATTCCACCGCGGTTTGCCCAGCTGAGCTGAAAGCCCGCATCGCCCAATAAGTTCGCAAGTATGTCTAACGCACCCGCGTCAGCAGGTGTGATGGACGGGCAGCGTACTAAATCTGCTGTGAGTTCGGCGGGATCTATACCAGACATAGTGTTTCCTATGGTTTTCATCAAAGTTGCTTATAGGAATGTGGCGAAAATGGCGCGATGCCAAGTCCCTTCTGACTTAATTCATTAACAAAACGTAAAAAACTCCTGCTATGTTGACGGCAATAATATGATCCGAGGCAGGGCACTTAGCAGTATAAGCCGCTAATGAACGACGCTCATACCAACGATGTACGTTATAAAAGCACAGGATAACCTGTGGGCTGTTGGCGTGTTTTGTCTCCTAAATTGGGCAGAGGCAAAATGGTAGTGCATCGGAACTTTCGATCGATACCGGCGCGACGGCCGGTGAAATGGAACAGATTAATCAATCGATTTTGAAGTTCCGCGAAGATGAACCCTATGCAGAAATCTACCTGAAATGGTTTGGTAAAAATCCATAAAGGTTAATCGAAGAACGGCGTCATCTGCGCAATGATGACCGAATTTTCTTCCAAGGCACGTTGCATCAACTCGCGCTCACCTTCTTCGATCTCGTGACCTTCGGCTTCGCGTTCTTCCAGCGTGCCGTAACCCGACACGTCCAATGGGGCAGTATCGGCCTGTTTAAGGATCGCAACGGTTTCACGTACGGCTTCGGCTTCATCCACGCCACTGGCAAAACACATCAGTGCGGCACCAGTCGCCTTCTTAGGAAGACCATCGCCCTCTTTGCGGCCAATCTCGACCAAGAGTGTGTAAACTTTTTGCTTTGACCCAGCCATTGTGCCGATCCTTTGTTATGTCGTTTTGGACTAACGCATTTATTGCGCAGCGCCCACAAAAAAGGGAAGAGGTATGGCACCCCTTCCCCTCTGTCGAATTGAGTGCAGTTCTTAATCGCGCAGCAACTCGTTGATCGATGTTTTCGAACGTGTCTTTGCATCCACCTTCTTCACGATCACGGCGCAATACAGGTGCACACCGTTTTTGGACGGCATGGAACCCGCAACAACAACAGAGCCTGATGGCACTTCACCGTAGAACACTTCACCTGTCTCACGGTCCAAAATCTTGGTGGATTGGCCAATAAATACGCCCATGCCCAAAACAGAACCTTCGCGCACAATGCAACCTTCAACAACTTCAGAACGCGCACCAATGAAACAGTTATCTTCGATAATTGTTGGACCCGCTTGCATTGGCTCAAGAACACCACCGATGCCAACGCCTCCGGAAAGGTGCACGTTTTTACCGATTTGTGCGCATGAACCAACAGTCGCCCATGTATCAACCATTGTGCCTTCATCGACATATGCGCCAAGGTTCACGAAGGATGGCATCAAAACAACGCCCGGTGCGATGAATGCAGATTTACGAACAACACTGTTTGGAACCGCACGGAAACCGGCGGTCTTCCACTCAGCTTCGCCCCAGTCTTTGAACTTAGAATCAACTTTATCCCCCCAGCCGCTGCCTTGTGGGCCACCGTCTTGTATTTCCATATCTTTGATGCGGAAACCCAAAAGAACAGCCTTCTTAGCCCACTGATTCACGTGCCAGTCGCCATTATCACGACGCTCTGCAACGCGCAGTTTGCCGCTGTCTAGGGCAGCAAGCGTATCTTCAATTGCGTCACGCTGTTCGCCACTTGTGGCAGATGAAATAGTATCGCGTGCATCCCATGCGGATTCGATCGCGGATTCTAGCTGTGCATTTGACATGTCAGTTCCTCTGAAAATAAGTTGCCGCGCTTAGACAACAATACTGTGAACAGTGCAATCATATCTGGGCAGCTTAGTTCTTGCACGGTACCTCTTACGCAACCTGGATTTTTAAAGGATAGAAATTATGAGCAAAGACCCAGCCAAGCCATTTCGCGATGCACAAACGGACCGCGCCGCCGCGCAAGACGCGCCAGATACCCCACAAACACGGGCGCCAGCATATAAACTGGCCTTTGCTGATGACGAATTTTTATGCCGTGACGAATTGCGCCCCGTGCGGCTACAACTTGAATTGCTCAAACCAGAATTGATGTTGGACGAAGCAGGCATCAGCAGCACAATCGTTTTGTTTGGTGGTGCACGCATTCCAGAACCGGCGAAAAAAGAAACTGCGCGGACCAAAACGTTGGCTGACCTTTCGTCCTTTTATGACGAAGCGCGTGAATTCTCACGACTGATGACGCTGAAGTCGAAGGAAAGTGATGGCAAAGAAAACGTTATCGTCACCGGTGGTGGGCCCGGTGTGATGGAGGCGGGTAACCGCGGTGCAATCGATGCGAACGGCGCATCAATCGGGCTGAACATCGTTCTGCCGTTCGAGCAGGCACCAAACGAATACGTCACGCCTGAACTGTGCTTTAACTTCCACTATTTTGCGATCCGCAAGATGCACTTCTTGATGCGCGCACGCGCAATCTGTGTTTTCCCCGGCGGCTTTGGCACGCTCGACGAAATGTTTGAGGCACTGACGCTTATTCAAACGGGCCGCATGCAACGCGTACCCTTCTTGCTGTTCGGTAAAGCCTTCTGGGAAGGTATCATCAACTGGGATGTGCTCGCGGATTCAGGCACGATCTCTGATGAGGATTTGGATCTGTTCCGCTTTGTCGACACAGCTGCAGAAGCAATGAATTTAATCGAGAATTGGGAAACCAGCTCACGTCGCGAGGAAGTCCCCGGCCGCTAAACTTAGCCCACACTCAATTCATCGCCTAGGCAGCAATTTTGGCCGGCAAAGTGCAAATTTCAACGTGGTGCGGTAGTATTTCAAGCACATCGCCTGCGGTTGTTTCGCGGATACCATAGCCTTAACCTACCAAGCGGTGCTTCCACTCGCATTTTGACAATGCTTTTGTACGCTCACCCATAACAAGTTCGATAATTTTCGCTGTAGCGAATTGGTCTTAGTTTGAAAGAATGGACATTGAATTCTCCTGTTGTCTCTACAGGGACCAATATTGTTTCCACAAGCGGTACCAATCGTACCGAATTGAGGTCATTAAGGGGCACAACTCAAAAATGAGGCAAGTGCGTCACATTGTTTCGATTTGGGAAACAGTTGTTACGATTTTAAGCCCACCTCTTCCGCTATTTGCTTGCGCGACTTACGTTCGCGCTGCGTCTCAGATTTGAGCTGACCACATGCAGCAAAAATATCTTCACCGCGTGGCGTGCGAATTGGGCTGGCATAACCAGCCTCATGAATAATATCCGCAAAACGGTGAATACGGTTACCAGACGAACGCTTGTACGGCGCACCTGGCCATTCATTGAAGGGGATCAAGTTGATCTTTGCCGGAATACCCTCAATCAATTTCACTAAACGGTGCGCATCTTCGATGCTGTCATTCACGCCGTCCAGCATCACGTATTCAAACGTAATACGCTCGGAATTGGAAACCTTCGGATAGACACGCAATGCCTCCAACAATGTTTCAATGTTCCAGCGTTTGTTGATCGGCACCAAATTATCGCGCACTTCGTCTGTCGTCGCATGGAAGGACACTGCCAACAAACAACCAATTTCTTCTGCGGTGCGCGCAATCTCTGGAACAACGCCAGAGGTCGACAATGTAATGCGACGGCGCGACAGCTGGATCCCCTCAGGATCCATCGCGATCTTCATCGCGTCACGCACGTTCTCAAAGTTATAAAGTGGCTCACCCATACCCATCAGAACGATGTTGGACAATTTGCGCGCCTCATAAGTACGGGTGCCATGCTCTGGCCACTCGTCCAAATCATCACGCGCCAACATAACTTGGCCAATGATTTCGCCTGCTGTAAGGTTACGCACCAACTTCTGTGTGCCCGTGTGGCAGAATGAGCACGTCAGCGTACAACCAACTTGGCTAGAAATACATAGGGTGCCACGGTCAGCTTCGGGGATATAAACAACCTCAACTTCATGACCACCTGCGATACGGACAAGATACTTACGTGTTCCATCCGTACTGACTTGTTTGTTAACAACTTCAGGAACAGCAATCACAAACTTCTCTGCTAACTCAGCGCGGAAATCCTTGGACAGGTTTGTCATCTCAGCAAAGTCACGTACGCCCCACTGATAGATCCACTGCCAAATCTGGCCAACACGCATCTTGGCCTGCTTTTCCTTTGTCCCGTGTTCGATCAAAAGATCGCGCATCGCATCCCGTGAAAGTCCTACCAAATTGATAGGGCCATCCGGCATCTTGCGAGGGATCGTAATCAGGTCTTGAGTAATCGGCGCGCTGGGAGCAGACATGTTGTTCATCCAATATAGGTTAGATGCCGCTCTATATAGGAATGTCGGCCAGTATCAAAAGGTTTCGACAGCGCATGAAAAACCGCGACCCCGGGAGGAGCCGCGTTTGACTGTCAAAAGCTGCGTATTAACCGCCGCAGCGTTTTTCTGCATCCTCAACTGCGGCTGTAAATCCAAGTAGTGAAAACGTATCTTTGGTCACTGTGCCACGACCAGAAACACCGGTAATGATGGCGCTTGCACCGCGCTTCATCGCTGTCACCATTTTGGCGTCATCTGATGCGCTTGCAGGCCAGGCCCACTCACCTTCAGTGAACATTTCAAACTCATTGCCACTGATATTCACATTGACTGTGCTACCACTTGCAAATGGATATCCGCCAGTAAACGCGATTTGTCCTTTGGCACCTTCGCTTGGGCGATAAAACACCATCAGCAAAATCTGGCTCCGCGTGGCGGCGACGACCCGCCCATCACGTGAATTTACGGTCTCTTCCGGTGCAGATACGCTCCAGCACTCCGTTGGATTGTCTTCAACGAAAACGCTCCACTTGGTCTTTTGCGCGACACGATTTGTGCTTTGGCTTTGCGCCATGGCACCTGATGCCACCAGCGAACCTACACAAAGTATCGCAGCAAAAGTTGTCTTAATTCCCATCTGTCCAGCCTCCAGACTGTCCTAAACCTCAATTTTCAGATCGCTGCCCATGGTTCTTTTTGCGACCACACTCTTGTCAGCGACCGTATTCTTCACGACAAGAACCATGTTAGCGCGAAATTAGCGAGTTGCGAAAGCCTGATTGGCAGGTTTTCGCGCAATTGTGGGGGAAATTATGACAAATCCAGCACCAATGACCGAAATCTGGCGCGGTCCATTCCTCGAAAGCGTCCATTCTGGGCATGCGGTGGTCTGCGATGACACCGGACAAATTGTTCACGCATGGGGTGATCCGGACGCAGTTGTGCTCCCGCGGTCCTCCTCAAAGATGATCCAAGCATTGCCATTGATCCGTTCAGGCGCTGCCGACGCACATGGGTTAACCACCCAACAGCTCGCGCTATCTTGCGCCTCTCACCAAGGAGCCGCCATCCACATAGACCCCGTTGCAGAATGGCTGGAACAACTGGGGCTCAGCGATGATGATTTCCGCTGCGGTCCACAAGCACCCAGCGACAAAGATGCACGCGAGGG
>JABGTH010000269.1 GCA_018647275.1 Paracoccaceae bacterium | reverse complement strand
AGTCAATGTAATGAACTAAATAGTTAGTATCGATGAGATGGAGTGCAGCGGTGATGCGCTCCATCTTATGTCTGCTGACTATTCGTCGTCAGCCGGTTTCTTTGGCGCTGCTTTTTTGGCCGGTGCCTTTTGGGCTGCAGCTTTTTTTGCTGCTGGTTTCTTGGCCGCGGCCTTCTTTTTAGCCGCAGGCTTCTTCTTCGGCGCTGCCTTACGTTTGGCTGGCGATTTCGCTAATTTTTCCTCAATCAATTGCACGGCTTGATCAATGCTTAGGTCTTCGGGTTCAATCTCAGAAGGGATGGTCGCGTTGACCTTCTCCCATTTTACATAGGGGCCATACTTGCCCTTCATGATGTTGATCGGCCCGCTCAGATCAGGGTGTTCGCCCAATTCGCGCAGCGGTGCAGCGGCTACGCCGCGTCCGCCACGGCTGGCGATTTTTTCAGCCAACAACTGAACAGCATGATTCATACCAACGCTAAAGACGGATTCGATGTCGTCAAGGTTGGCGTTGGTGCCGCCACGATGCGAAGTGCTTTCAGCATGCTTAAGGTAAGGGCCATAGCGACCAATATTGGCCCAAACCATGATACCATCTTCGGGGTGTAGTCCGATTTCGCGAGGCAAGGACAGCAAGCGCAACGCTTGTTCCAAGTCAACTTCTGTTGGCACCCATTCTTTTGGTATCGATTGGCGTGGTGGTTTCTTGTTTTCTTCGGTGACTTCGCCGCGCTGCACGTAGGGACCGAAACGGCCCTTGAACGCAGAAATCTTGTCACCAGCATCATCACCCAAATACTTGCCCTCTGGAGGGATGCCATTCGGATCTTCGACACCAGGAGGGCCGAAGGCGCGGGTGTACTTGCACTCTGGGTAGCTTGAACAGCCAATGAATGCGCCGCCAGAACGGGCTGTGCGCATGCTGAGGCGACCAACATTACAGTTTGGGCAAAGACGCGGGTCGCCACCTTCTTCCGTCATTGGGAACAAGTGAGGTGCCAATACGTCGTTGATTTTCTCAAGAACTTCAGTGATCCGCAGTTCGGAGGTTTCTGCGATGGAAGCAGAGAAATCGCGCCAAAAGGTCGCGAGTACATCTTTATAATCGCGTTCCCCTGCGCTTACGTCATCCAGCTCTTCTTCAAGGCTGGCAGTAAAGTTGTACCCAACATAACGTCGGAAGTAATTTTCCAGGAAGGCGATAACCAAGCGGCCTTTGTCTTCTGGGATCAAGCGGTTCTTTTCTTTGCGTACATAATCGCGGTCTTGGATCGTTGTTACGACTGAGGCGTATGTAGACGGACGGCCAATGCCCAACTCTTCCATACGTTTGACCAATGTGGCCTCGGTATAGCGGGGTGGTGGTTGGGTGAAGTGTTGTTCGGGTTTAATCAGACGTTTGTCTGATGCTTCTCCTTGGGCAACTTGTGGGAGGCGCTTGTCATCGTCATCTACAACAACGTCATCGCGGCCTTCTTCGTAAATTTTCAAGAAGCCGTCAAACAAGACAACTTGGCCTGTCGCACGCAAAGTCACCTGTTGATCTTCGCTGCCGATGTCGACTGTGGTGCGCTCAAGGCGCGCTGACTGCATCTGACATGCAAGGGTGCGTTTCCAAATCAGATCATACAGTTTGCGTTGGTCTGCGTCGATGATCTTAAGCTCGTCAACGGCTTTAGACAGCTCGGTTGGACGAATACATTCGTGTGCTTCTTGGGCATTCTTGGCTTTGTTCTTGTAAACGCGTGGCGCTTCAGGGACATAATCTGCGCCGTAACGAGCAGAAATTGCATCGCGTGTTAAGGCGATGGCTTCTGGTGCCATATCGATCCCATCAGTACGCATGTAAGTAATAAGGCCGGCCTCATACAAACGCTGTGCCGTACTCATGGTTTGACGCGCGCCCATGCCGAACTTGCGGCTGGCTTCTTGTTGAAGTGTCGAGGTCATGAAGGGCGGAGATGGGTTGCGCGTGCCAGGCTTTGCCTCAACTGACTGAATGGTCAGGTCACGGCTGTTGATTGCCTGTTCGGCCAACTCAGCTTGGGTCGCATTTTCCAGATCGTAGCGTTCCAGCTTTTTGCCAGCTAGATGCGTCAGGCGCGCTTCGAATTCTTGGCCGCGTGGGGTGGCCAGAAGAGCCTTTACGCTCCAAAATTCGCGTGCGTTGAAAGCTTCGATTTCCATTTCGCGTTCGGTCAGGATGCGCAAACAAACGGATTGCACTCGGCCCGCGGACTTGGCACCTGGCAATTTGCGCCACAAAACGGGCGAAAGGTTAAAGCCCACCAAGTAATCAAGTGCACGGCGGGCAAGGTATGCCTCAACCAATGGCATATCGACCTGGCGCGGGTTCTTCATCGCCTCTGTTACAGCCGTCTTTGTAATAGCATTAAAAACAACACGGCTTACGGGTGTGTTTTTATTAATGGCTTTACGCTTGGTTAGTGCTTCTTGCAGGTGCCAGCTGATCGCTTCTCCTTCGCGATCCGGGTCGGTCGCGAGGATCAGTTCGTTGTCGTTTTTCAACGCGTCAGTGATTGCTTTGACGTGCTTTTTACTGTCGCTGCCAATTTCCCACAGCATCTCGAATCCGTTTTCTGTATCAACAGAACCGTTCTTTGGGGGAAGGTCGCGAACATGTCCGTATGAGGCCAGAACAATATAATTATCGCCTAAATACTTGTTGATTGTTTTCGCTTTTGCTGGGGATTCGACAACAACTACGGGCATAAATAGGGGCACCTTATATGGTAATTTTGGGCGTCTATGGCTGTGCAAGATGTGTTGCGCAAGAGCTGATTGTCAACGGGTGTTGAATATTTGAGTTCGTCAACGCGTCAAATGATACGCGCTAACAGCCCTCCAGCGTGGCGTGAAATCTGCCCATCCAACTCCAAATCAAGCAAGATTGGGTTCACCTGCGCGGGTGGTGTTGTAAGGTCGCGAATGAGTTGATCTTTCGCAATCGTGGAGGGTTCAAGGCGTGACAAAATCTGCATGTGCAGTTTTGAGGCTTCCTGCAGATTGTGTTTGGCAGGTTTTGGCTCTTGAAGAGGTAAGGCTGGTTGTTGGGGGGCAATGGGGGCAAACCTTTCGTTAATGTCGGCGGCATTGCGTATCAAGGTCGCGCCGTCATGGATCAGCATGTTGCCGCCCGCCGCCCGCGCATCAAAGGGATGTCCGGGAACAGCCAAAACATCGCGTCCTTGATCCAGCGCATCGCGGGCGGTTATTAAGCTCCCGGATTTTGTTGCGGCTTCAACTATCGCTGTGGCTTGGGGTAATCCGGATATGATCCGGTTTCGTTTGGGGGAATGGCGGGCCATTGGCTGCAATCCCATGGACATTTCACTAAGACGCAGGCCCTTGGCGGCAATGTTACCTGCCAATTCAGTGTTTTAGGCTGGATACATTATATCAACGCTGCCGGCCTGAACTGCGATAGTATCGGTGCATAATGCTGCAAAGTGTGTCGCCGCATCAACACCGCGTGCAAGGCCCCATACTATTACATACCCTGCTTGGCACAGTTCCGCCGCCAGCGATTTTGCCATTCGTGTCCCAACCATTGATATGGCAGGCCGTTGTAAGAGTGACCGATAGCCTAGAATTCATAAAAAGGGTGGCGCATCTGTAAGGT
>JABGTH010000114.1 GCA_018647275.1 Paracoccaceae bacterium | reverse complement strand
TTTGGTAGAGTTATTGTAAACGTTCGCAACCGCGGAAATGATCAACGAAATCGTTAAGTAGAACAACATCAGCAACACGATACATTCGATCGCACGACCCGTCTGGTTCAACGTGATGCCGCCCAAGGTTGCTGTTACGTCTGCGTAGCCAACCAAAATCGCCAATGAAGAGTTTTTGGTGATGTTCAGATATTGCGAAATCAACGGTGGAATGATGACGCGCAAAGCTTGTGGTAGAACAACAAGACTCATGATGCGGTTAGGTCGAATGCCCAATGCGCCGGCAGCTTCGGTTTGTCCTTTAGATACCGCCTGAATACCTGCACGCACGTTTTCTGCGATGAAAGCCCCAGTATAGATGGACAGCGCAAACCAGATCGCAATCAACGGTGCACCAATCTTGATACCTCCTTTGAAATTGAAGCCTTTGAGCTCTGGGATATCAAAGGTCAGGCCCGTGATAATAAAGAATGCAATCAGTGGCAGGAACCAAATCGTTAGGTTTGTCGCAAGGGTCGCTGGGCGAATGCCTGTGGCTGCTTGGATGCGCGTGGCACGACGCGTTACTGTGCGTGCGCCAAAGAAGGAGCCGATGAGAATTGCGATAACAACAAGCCAACCGATCCCAGTCGACAAGATACCCATCTCACCAAAGATACGTGAGAACTCTGGTCCCGGAATGTAGACGCCGCGGTTTGTGAAGGCTGAAATGCCCAAAAACATTGCGGCTTCAGCATCTTCACCGCGAAACGCACGTGGTGCCGGCATCACGACCGTCATGATACCGTAAATGATTAGGATCCAGATCAGAACTGGAATGTTGCGAAAGATCTCGACGTAGATCGACATAAGCTTGCTAACCAACCAGTTGTTCGACAGGCGCAGGACACCCGCGAACACACCGAAGATAGTCGCCATAACACAGGCCAAGCCCGCAACAAGCAACGTATTCAGAATACCGACAAACGCAGCTTTTAGGTTGGTTGATTGGCTGGTGTATTCGATCAATCGCTGGTTAATATCATAACCTGCAGGCGCACCCAGAAATGAGAAATCAATGTTCAAACCCAACCGCTGAAGGTTGGTGACAACATTGTTGGCAAGATAGAAAATTGCCAATGCCAGCAGGATAGCCGCGATTGCTTGCAAAGTAAGCGACCGGTAGCGGATATCATTCAACAGCATAGATAGCCGGAACGAACCCTTTGGAGGGTCGGTCATAATTGTCATGGATTGGTTCCCCGTGTTCCAGCCATTGCTTAATGCGGCGTCTATGCGCCAGAGGCCGAAGATTGGTCGTAAAAGTAGTTAAGTCGTGAAAAGCGCGAAGGGCGCGGGAGTTTTCCCGCGCCCTTCGACTAGATTAATTTAACGGAATGGTGGGCTGTAGATAAGGCCACCATCTGTCCACTGAGCGTTCAAGCCACGTGCTAGACCGATCGGTGTTGCTTCGCCGATGTTCTGTTCGAACACTTCGCCGTAGTTACCAGAAACTGCGATTGCGTCTTTTGCCCAAGTTGCGGACAGACCCAACATTTCGCCCAAAGTACCTTCGGTACCCAACAGACGGTTGATTTCTGGGTTACCACCAGCAGAAGCTGACATTTCTGCGATGTTTGCAGATGTTACACCCAGCTCTTCAGCTGTGATCAAAGCGTTCAAAGTCCAGCGAACGATGTCGCCCCACTCGTTGTCGCCGTGACGTACCAATGGGCCGAGTGGCTCTTTGGATACAATTTCTGGCAATAGAACGTGATCGCCTGGGTTTTCGAATGTCGCACGTGTAGCTGCCAAGCCGGACGCGTCAGTTGTGAACACGTCACATGCGCCTGCTAGGTACTGCTGTTGTGCTTCAGCGTTTGTTTCGATTGGCACTGGCTCATAAGAGATGTTGTTGGCGCGGAAGAAGTCGGCCAAGTTTAGCTCTGTTGTTGTACCAGTTTGGATGCAGACAGTTGCGCCGTCTAGATCTTTAGCAGATGCAACACCCAACTCTTTTGGTGCCATGAAGCCTTGGCCGTCGTAGTAGTTTACGCCAACGAAAGTGAACTTCAGGTCAACATCGCGAGACAATGTCCATGTTGTGTTACGTGCCAACATGTCGATTTCGCCAGAAGCAAGCGCTGTGAAGCGTGTCTTGCCAGTTGTTGGGACGAATTCAACAGCATTGCCGTCACCAAGAACAGCAGCGGCTACAGCGCGACATACAGCAACGTCAAAGCCTTTCCATTCGCCATTCGCATCTGGAGCAGCAAAGCCAACCAGACCAGTAGTCACACCACAGTTCAACGTGCCACGTGCTTGCACGTCTTCAAGCGTACCGGCAGCTGCTGCGCCAGCCGCAAGGCTTGCAACAGTCATCGCGCCAAATAATACGGATTTATTCATTTTTACCTCTTCCTGATTTTCCACCACATGTTCGGGTGGTTATCGATGCATTTCACATCGTAGATGATCTAGCCGAACAAGTTCAGCCAGTGTTGGACAGTTTGTTCGTAATTTTGCTTTGGCGTCAAGGGTCAGGTGGCTCTAAACGGCCCTAAGTGCCCAAGTTTAAACGAAAGCGCTAATACTGCCCCTGCGTCAAGCAACCTGTGAAGCGTCGAAAAACCGCTTTGCATGCCAAAACGCTGCCTTTTTCACGTCAGACAACCCCTGAGCTTCTTCATCTGGACCCCACTGTTCTTCTTGCCAAAGCTCGTCGAGACGCGATTTTTTCCACAACTCATCTACGGGTGCATAGCCGTATGCTGTTGCAAACCCGAGAATCAGTGAACCAGACAAGCTAACAAGATCGTGAAAAGCGGCTAACTCATATGCGGTCAGTGCATGGGTTCTATCACTTAGTAGTCTGAGCGTTTTTTCGCCCTGTGGGATATGCATAATCCCCTGGCGCGTCATTAGTGGGGCGTCCAGTTCCGACGCTGCCCAAGCAAGGACAGGATCCCACTGCTCAGACTGACGCTCAACCAGTTCGATCGGGTCAGTCGCACGGTAGCATAGCAGATCGGCGTCACCATAGGCCGCCAACATGTCAGCGACTTCGCCGTGCTGGATCATAACTTTATCGATAGACGCATTGGCAGAACGGGTGAACGGCATCAGGTTTGGGTTCACAACGCCTTCCTGCGCCTCCCATTCTGCAGCAATGGCATCTGCCAGTGCTTTGGTGGGAACATTCAGGGGTGCTTTGGCTGGTGTCTTCACACCACGACCATCCAATTGAACAGCAAAACCACCATCGACTTCAGCTACACCGACATTCGTCCAGAACCGTTTTTGTTTCCAGTCACTCATGCGTCTTCACTCCACATCTCAGCCAAGGCCGTTTCGAGCTGGTCAAACCTATCAACCAACCGCGTCGCTGCCTGTAATTTCTCGGGGGTATGATATCCCCAGTTCACGCCGATCGAACGCATTCCAGCGCTGGCGGCCATATCCATATCAAAACTGGTGTCACCGATCATAATCGCATCAGCCGAGTCAACACCCGCTTCTGCCATTGCTGTATGCAACATGGCGGGATGAGGTTTTGATGGATGGAAATCAGCAACCTGTTGGGTCACGAATAGCCCCTCGAGGCCGTGGCCCTCGATCAACTTATCCAAACCGCGTTTGGATTTACCCGTCGCCACGCCCAACAAAACATCAGGCATTGCGTTAAGGCGATGCAAGCAATCAAGCGCGTCTTCATAAAGCGGCGAAGATGCCACTATCCCAGCAATGCGGCGCTGGGTCATGTAGGCGTCTTTGTAAGCTTGGATCAGTTGGGCATGATCCGCCGGCGTCAAATTCGGCGCAAGCTTCGGCATAAGCACATCTAGCGAAAGACCGACTAGCCCCAACACATCAGCACGCCCCGGTTTTGGTTGATTCATCCCTGCGAAGGCTGCGTTCATGCAGCTGACAATATCCGCTTGGCTATCCACCAGCGTGCCATCCACATCAAACACAACCAATCGCAAACGATCACTCATTTAAATGTTCTCAAACGGATCTTCTGATGCCAGATCATTGGTCCAGCCGAAGGTGTCCCAGCTGTTTTCCATATGTTCGGGCAATTCAGCCGTCACCTTGATCTCTTTACGTGTGATCGGGTGTTCAAAACGCATGTGACGGGCATGTAGGTGCAACTTTTTGGATATCACGCCACCCAACTGAGCACCCCAACCGTCCCCCATGTTCTCCTGACCAGAGCCGCCGTATTTGCCATCACCGATGATCGGATGCCCGATCTCAGCCATGTGCGCACGCAACTGGTGCGTGCGACCTGTCAGGGGTTCCATCGCAACCCATGCAGCACGAGATGCCACACGGTACAGCGTTGCATAAAGCGTGCTGGCACGTTTCGCGCCGACGGTTTTATCGACATCACGCGGGTGTACCGCAATCATCTTTTCGCCTTCGCCGCTTCCGCCACGACCACCAGCTTTTACCAAGCCGTACTTCACTTCGCCAACATAAGGCGTTGGAACACCGGCCACCAAAGCCCAGTAGATCTTGCGGGTTTCACGGTGACGCAATGATGCAGTCAAAGACTGAGCAGCAGTGCGGGAACGTGCCAACAAAAGAACACCAGAGGTGTCCTTGTCCAAACGGTGCACCAGACGTGGCTTTTCATCCATGTCAAATTTCAACGCTTCACACATCCCGTCAACGTGACGGGTGTGGCCTGTGCCACCTTGCGTCGCAAGACCTGCAGGTTTGTTGATCGCGATAACGTGGTCATCTTTATAGATCACGCAGGCTTGGATCATCTTGCGGTCTGCATCAGACACGCGGGTCTTGACCTCTGGGGGTGGTGCCTGATTGTCAGGCAATGGCGGAATGCGCACGGACTGACCAACTTCGACGCGGGTGACAGGTTTTACGCGCCCACCATCGACACGCAGATCACCCTTGCGGCACATCTTTTGAACCAGCCCCTGCGGGATATGGGGAAAGCGCTTCTTGAACCAGCGATCTAGGCGTTGAGCGCCTTCGTCTTCGCCAACGATTACGGTTTGAACACGGCTCATGCCGTACCTCCTTTGAGGAGCCAAAGGCCCACAAAACATGCGATCAGAGACAATACCACTGACGCCAATACATAAATTCCAGCCACCCCGATCCGCCCGTCTTGCATCAAGCGCAGGGTATCAAGAGAGAAGGCTGAAAAGGTCGTGAAACCACCCAAGAGACCTGTCATCAACAGGGGCATCAGGTAGGGAATTTCTTTCTCCGCGAACCCGGCCCACAACAGGCCAATCGCGAATGAACCGATGAAGTTGACGGCCAGCGTGCCCATGGGAAACGCAACAGCCAACCCCACAAGGTATCGCAGGCTTGCGCCCACGGCTCCACCAAGAGCCACAAAGATCATCGTTTTCATCATCAAGGGTCTGTCGCGCTTACCGCGCCACTTGTCAACCTTGCGTCACTGTTCGCGCTTGTCCCGCAGCTTTGCAAAATAGTCGACCCGCTTCTTTAACTCGCGCTCGTGGCCACGTTCGACAGGCACATAAAACTCAGGTCGGTTCATGGTGTCAGGGAAGTAGTTCTGTCCAGAAAACCCATCTTCGGCATCGTGATCATAAGCATAACCCGCACCGTATCCCTGACCTTTCATCAAAGACGTCGCGCCGTTTAAGATGTGCTTGGGTGGTGGCTCTGATCCCGTTTGTTTGGCGGCGTTGCGCGCTGCCTTATAAGCAACGTAGGCCGCATTGGATTTAGGGGCCAGTGCCAGATAGGTCACCGCCTGAGCCAAAGCCAATTCCCCTTCTGGGCTGCCAAGGCGTTCATAGGTTTCCCAACTCTGCAGGCACACACCTTGGGCCTGCGGATCTGCTAACCCGATATCTTCAAC
>JABGTH010000158.1 GCA_018647275.1 Paracoccaceae bacterium | reverse complement strand
TTATTAGGGCTACGAAGGTGCGTCAGACACGGCATGAAATTATCAGAGTAATAAAATTACCAAAAATATTGTAATAAGGTTGCTTTATTACTAACTGAATTATATTTCCTGAGCATGGCCACGCGATTCTGCGCCGTGGTCCGCTAAGCATCGAGGGGAAATATTATGGGTTTAGATACTGGAATTGCGCAATATGAAGTGCTTGAAAAAGACCTTTACGAGGTCGGTGAAATTCCTCCAATGGGCTATGTCCCTAAGCAGATGTACGCTTGGGCCATTCGGAAGGAACGTCACGGCAATCCAGATACTGCGATGCTGCAAGAGGTCGTGGATGTACCGAACCTAGACAGTCACGATGTCCTTGTTTTGGTAATGGCAGCAGGTGTGAATTATAATGGTGTTTGGGCTGCATTGGGCACGCCGATCAGCCCCTTTGACGGGCACAAAAAACCCTATCACATCGCAGGTTCTGACGCGTCGGGTATCGTTTGGGCCGTTGGCGATAAGGTAACGCGTTGGAAGGTTGGCGATGAAGTTGTCATTCACTGCAACCAAGATGATGGTGACGATGAAGATTGTAATGGTGGTGATCCAATGTTTTCCACCAGTCAGAGAATCTGGGGATATGAAACACCAGACGGTTCTTTTGGACAGTTCACGCGCGTCCAGTCGCAACAATTGATGCCGCGCCCAAAGCATCTGACGTGGGAAGAATCCGCCTGTTACACACTGACTTTAGCTACAGCCTATCGCATGTTGTTCGGACACCATCCGCATGACCTTAAACCGGGCCAAAACGTCTTGGTCTGGGGTGCATCGGGAGGTCTTGGCTCCTACGCGATTCAGTTGATCAACACCGCAGGTGCCAACGCGATCGGTGTGATTTCTGATGAAGACAAACGTGATTTTGTTATGGGGTTAGGTGCCAAAGGGGTTCTCAATCGCAAAGATTTTAGCTGTTGGGGGCAGATGCCCACAGTGAATACCCCTGAGTATGCCACGTGGTTCAAAGAGGCGCGCAAATTTGGCGCGGCGATTTGGGAGATCACGGGCAAAGGCAACAACGTTGATATGGTATTTGAACACCCTGGCGAGGCGACATTCCCAGTCTCGACATTCGTCTGTAAAAAGGGTGGGATGGTTGTGATCTGTGCTGGTACGTCCGGCTTCAATCTCACCTTCGATGTGCGTTACATGTGGATGCATCAAAAGCGTCTGCAGGGAAGCCACTTCGCCCACCTCAAGCAAGCGTCAGCGGCAAACCAGTTGATGATCGAACGGCGGTTGGATCCTTGCATGTCCGAAGTGTTTGAATGGAATGCTCTGCCGGACGCCCACATGAAAATGCTACGCAACGAACACAAGCCCGGGAATATGTCGGTGTTGGTCCAAGCGCCCAAGACTGGCTTGCGTACATTGGAAGACGCGATGGAAGTGTGGCTCTAAAATCAGCTTGTTAGTGAAAATGAAAGACGCCCGTGAATCAAAGGGTATCGTGGGCGTTTGTAATTTTAAACACCGGATTGAGCCGATTCAAAGGCTTAGTTTTGGGCACCTCCCAATTTTGGGGGAGGGGAAATGCGCGAATTTTTCGGGAAAGGTGGCACACAAATCATTGTTGGGCTTTGGCATTTTGCGCCAGAAGCCAAAGCACTCGTGGCGCAAAAGGCGGGTCTTTCTTCGGAAGTTTCACGGCTTTGGTTTGATCGTGCTTTTGGGTCAAAACAGTGCGCAGAACTAGCAAAGGTGGGCTAGCACCCATTGGGCGCGCTCTATAGTGTCGCACTATGACATCCACCGAACTTAACCTCTCCGACGATCAAGCCAGCGCATTTGACAGCGTTACCGAAATGCTGCGCGGCGCTGGCGTGAACCTTGATGATAATTTGCTCATGCCACCGCAGGGCGATGCATCTTCAGTTATGGCAATCACAGGAAAAGCTGGTTCGGGTAAAACGCTGTTGTTGGCAGAGCTTTATAAGGCGCTTGAAGCTGCTGGAGTTCAAATTGTTTCTGGTGATTTTGAGTCCAAGAAAAGTAAAAGTAAGCGCACGCTTGCGATATTGGCCCCCACTAACAAGGCGGCGTCTGTTCTGCGCCTTCGTGGTGTGCCAGCGACGACCATTCACCGTATCCTTTACACACCAGTGTATGATCCTGAATACGAACGGATCGCGGATTGGTTGGCTGGCAATGGCGAACGTCCTGATATCAGTGAGGGATTGGACATCACTGATGTTGCATTGGATCGTGCGGCTGCATTCTATCTGAACAACAAATCTATTCCGGGTGCTTTGGCCGCGGCAGGGTTGCGCGGCTCTGATTTCATCACGGGTTGGAAGCGCCGCGAGGAACCGCTTGATATTGGCTTCATCGACGAAAGTTCGATGTTAGACGACCGCCAGTTCAATGACCTCAAAGAGATATTTCCAACTTTGATCTTGTTTGGTGATCCTGCACAGCTTGCTCCGGTCAACCAGTCTGGCACGATGGTGTTTGAAAAATTGCCAGCCCCGGAGGTCATTAATCTAGCGCGTGTTCACCGTCAAACGGCTGATAACCCGATCCTTGACTTGGCACATGCTTTGGCCGATCCCGCCCTAGAGTTTCACCATTTTGAACAGATGATAGAAGAGACTGCCAAAAAGGATGAGCGCGTCGTTTGGGGGCAGCGCGTTGAAGTTGACCTGATGGCACGCAGTCCTGTTTTGGTCTGGCGCAACGCCACCCGCATTCGCCTTCTGAACGCGTTTCGTAATGTTTACGGTGCACCCGAGGATGCCTTGATCGCGGGTGAGCCGTTGATCTGTGACGGCATCGAGTTGCCGCTTAAGCACCGCAAGAAACGTTTGGACCTTGAGGCCCGTGGCCTGATCAAAGGTGCGCAAGTTGTGTACTTGGGTGAGGGGCGCAAACCGGGTTTTTCACGGCTCCATGTCATGGGTGCTGAAGATCCACAAATCAGTGCTGCATCGATTGTTAAGATCGAAAAGCCGGATGAAGAAGAGCCATTTATTCCGTTTGCGGCACGTATGGGGGCAACGTTCCTGCACGGTTCTGCAGTAACCATTCACAAGGCACAGGGCAGCCAGTGGGACACGGTTCAGGTCTTTGCACCTGACCTATTCGTCGCGGCACGTATGAACCGGATCGAGGCGGGGCAACCGCTTTGGAAACGCCTTGCATACGTTGCGATCACGCGCGCCCAAGAACGTCTCATTTGGGTCGTGCGCAATCGGTTGTCAAAACCGACAGAGCCATTGCGCGTAGATGATTTAAAGGCGATCGCGGCACCGACTTTGACATTGGCGCCGCAAGTTGAAGAGGATGGGTTTCTATGAAGTCGATCATTATCACAGGGGCCAGTTCTGGCATTGGTCGCGCAACAGCTGAGGTGTTCTTAAACGCTGGGTGGCGCGTAGGATTGATTGCGCGACGTGCTGAATTGCTGGATGAAATCGCGTCCGAATTTGAGCATGCCTATGCCTTGCCATGCGACGTGACAGATGCGGTAGCGATGAAGGTTACATTTGACGCGTTTGTCGAGCGGTCTGGCAGGCTAGATGCCCTATTCAACAACGCAGGAATATTTGGCCCCTCCGGCCCCATCGACGAAGTGCCGCTGCAGGCATGGACCGAAGTGATAAACGTTAACCTGAATGGGATGTTTATTGCTGCGCAATTGGCCTTTGGACATATGCGCAACCAATCGTTCCAAGGCGGGCGGATCATCAACAATGGCTCTTTGTCTGCATATGTTCCGCGGCCTGCTTCGATTTGTTATACAACTACGAAACACGCAATTACCGGTTTGACCAAAACGCTATCGCTGGATGGGCGTCCGTTTGGCATCGCATGTGGACAGATCGACATTGGGAACGCCGAAAGCGCGATCGTTGCAGACCTCAAAGCCAATCAACCCGATATGGAAACCATGGATGTTAGTCACGCTGCGGATGCGGTGTTTCATATGGCTAGCTTGCCGTTGAGCGCGAATGTTCAGAACATGACAGTGATGGCAACTAAGATGCCATTTATAGGCCGTGGTTAAAGGCGAAAAACCCGAAAGATTGCGGAGGCACCCCAACCTGCAGCAATCGCAATTGCCAATGACATCAAGCCATACAGTAATGAATTTTCACGAGACATTGTGAACAGCCAGCGTTCCAAACCAATTTTTCTAACATCAATTGATGTCTCATAATCCGAAATGACCTTGCCGCTACGGGTGAGGAAAATACGCGTCTTGTATTCACCCTCAGTCAATGCGGCAGGCAGCTGAATTGAGGTTTGAAAAAGGGTCTGGGCATCTACGGACACCCCATTTTCCAACAATTGATATGCGTCTGATTTGGTGCGAATGCGAATGATCGCTTGGGTAAAGGCACCAGCGTCTTGAACGGCCATGGGTGCACCCACAGAGCGGATCGCACGCGGGACAGAGATTTTGTAACGCAGGTCTTCAACATCGTTCAGCACATCACGCAGAGGCGCACTCGTGGCCACGGCGTAAAAGCTTGGCGCTTCGTCAATTTCAACAGCGTCTACATTGACCCAAATCCCAAACCGCTTTTCCTTACGGCGCACTGTCACAGCCTTTGAAGGGCCAGATACAGTAATGATAACCTCAAGTGGATCGCCGTCAGGGATAGGAGTCTCGCGTTTCACCGCGCCAAATATCAATACATCGGAGCCGTCAAAGGAAGTGGTGATTGCCACCTCATCTTTGCTTAGCCCCAATACGACTTCTTCAGCCATTGCAGGCAATGTTAGCATGCAGAAGGCGATGATATAACGCAACATATCAGTGGCCTCCTGCGGCAATTGAGAAGACATCGGATGGCATGACCAATAGATCGAACGCTAGCTTGCCACAGACGGCTAAAACCATGATCGCCAGGAGAATACGTAACTGTTCGGCCTTCATCTTGACGCCAATACGGGTGCCAATTTGCGCGCCAAAGACACCACCAACAAGCAGCAGGACTGCCAGTACAATATCGACGGTAAAGTTTGTTGTCGCGTGCAACATGGTTGTGAAGGCGGTCACAAAAATGATCTGGAACAGAGATGTTCCAACAACCACCTTAGTGGGCATCCCCAGCAAATAAATCATCGCAGGGACCATGATGAAACCGCCACCAACACCCATGATGGCAGCAAGGATCCCAACAAGTACACCAACGATCAGCGGTGGGATCACAGATATATATAGCCCAGATACCCGAAACCGCATTTTAAACGGTAGGCCATGTACCCAGTTGTGCTTCTTACGCTTGGGCGTAGCACCCTTTGAGGTTTTGCGGATAGCGTTAAGGGACTCGATAAACATCAATCCGCCGATAACGCCAAGGAAAATAACGTAGCAAAGTTTGACGAGCAGATCGACTTGGCCCTGCGCCTTTAGATAGTTGAATACCACGACTCCAAGTGCGGCCCCAACCAGTCCCCCAATAAGAAGAACGGTGCCCATCCTGAGATCGACGGTTTTTCGCTTGAAATGGGCCAGCACGCCGGAAAACGAAGAGGCAACAATTTGGTTGGCTTCTGTTGCAACAGCAACCGCTGGGGGGATGCCGATAAAGAACAACAATGGAGTCATTAAAAAGCCACCGCCGACACCAAACATGCCCGATAAGATGCCTACGATCCCGCCCAAACCTAACAATAGGAAGGCATTCACTGAAATCTCTGCGATGGGTAGATATATTTGCATGGACCCTCCTAAACCGCACAAGGCACCTAAATCAAGATGCCTTACGAAAACGGGTCAAACAGGGCTGATATCTTGGGTCAAACTGGACCTATCGTGGCATCAACGCTCTTTGACATATGGCTCACCGCCGGCGCGTGGCGGAATGGCTTTTCCGACGAAGCCAGCCAAAATGACCACTGTCATAATATAGGGCAGCGCACCCAAGAATTGGCCTTGAACCTTCATACCTATGACTGCTTCAATAACGTCTGGACGCAGCTCAAGCGCTTGGAAAAGGCCAAACAGGAACGTGGCATAAAGCGCGTGCCATGGACGCCACTTGGCGAAAATAAGGGCTGCAAGAGCGATGAAACCACGCCCGGCGGACATGTCTTTGACGAACCCCGCCTGAAGGGCCGTCGAAAGGTACGCACCGGCAATGCCACATAAGATACCGCAAATCCCAACAGCGGCATAACGCAATCCAACAACAGATACGCCAGCGGTATCAACAGCGGCTGGGTTTTCACCAACCGCGCGCAAGCGCAGACCAAAGCGCGTGCGGTATAGCAACCACCACGTCATTGGGACTGTCAGCAGCGCGACATAAACCAGTAGCGAATGCCCCGATAACAATTCCGAATAAACCTGCATCAAGGGGCTTGCGGCCTTGACTTCGTTCGTAGTTGTCAGAGCACCGGGAAAGTCGATTGGGTTAAACCGCTCCGCGCCTGAAAGGGATGGTGTGCGCCCACCTTGGCTGAACCAAGACTGCGCAATCAAAACCGTCATGCCAGCGGCAAGGAAGTTGATGGCCACGCCAGAGATCAATTGATTGCCACGAAAAGTGATAGAGGCAAGGCCGTGAACACCGCTTAAAAACAGCGATGCTGCGATGCCAGCCAGTAAGCCAATCCAAACGGAGCCCGTTATTGACGCAATCGCGGCAGAGAAGAAGGCAGCGGCCAACATCTTGCCCTCAAGGCCGATGTCAAAAATACCAGCGCGTTCTGAGAAGAGACCGGCCAGACAGGCCAGTAATAACGGAATTGCCAAGCGCACAGTGGCGTCTAGAATTTGGACGAGCGTAAAGAAATCCATCAGTTGCCCTCCTTCCGTAGAGCCAGGAATATGCGTTCCAATGGCATACGCACCATGTTGTCCAGCGCGCCTGTGAACAAGATAACCAGCGCTTGGATCACGACGATTAATTCGCGTGGAATACTGGTCCATAATGCCAACTCGGCACCACCTTGGTATAGAAAACCAAACAAAATCGCGGCGATAAAAACGCCCAAAGGATGACTGCGACCCATCAGGGCGACAGCGATCCCGATAAACCCGGCACCTTCAGTCGCGTTCAATACCAAACGCTCTGCTTCGCCCATAACGTTATTGATCGCCATCATGCCTGCCAGTGCACCAGAGATGATCATAGCGATCATCGTAATCTTAACAGGGGAAATTCCCGCATATTTTGCAGCACTTTCAGAGTGACCATAGGCGCGAATTTCATAGCCAAGTTTCGTGCGCCAGATCAGCAACCAAACCAAGACACAGGCGATTATTGCCACCAACAGGGAAACGTTTGCTGGGGCCGCTTTTGAAAAGCTAATGCCGATGGGAGCCAAGATGTCGTGCAGGGATGGCAAGTGAACGGCTTCGGGGAAGCGTGCGGTCGCAGGATCCATTGCACCTTTAGGACGCAGCACGTTGACCAGCATATAGTTCAGCACCGCAGCAGCGATGAAGTTGAACATAATGGTCGTGATAACAATATGACTGCCGCGTTTTGCTTGCAAATAAGCGGGCACTGCAGCCCAAACTGCACCAAACGCACCTGCCAACACAATCGCGCCCAGTAGGCCAAGTGACCAATGGGGCCATGGGATGAAAAGACACGCAAGCGCCACGCCCAAGCCACCCAACATGGCCTGACCTTCACCACCAATGTTGAACAACCGTGCGTGAAAGGCGACGGAGACAGCAAGGCCAGTAAACATAAAGTTGGTTGCGTAATACAGCGTGTAACCCCACCCATAGGTACTACCCAATGCGCCGTCGATCATCAATTTCAATGCCGCAATCGGATCTTCACCAATGGCAAGTATTACCAACCCAGATAGGATTGCCGCCAACAGCAGTGAGATCAGTGGCACAAGGACGACCTCGGCCCATTTTGGCATTACGTCCATCTTACGTCTCCACACCGGCCATCATCAGGCCCAGTTCTTTTTCGTTGGTTTCGCCAACGGCACGTTCGCCCATGATTCGTCCGTCAAACATGACGGCGACACGGTCTGAGAGAGACAAGATTTCCTCCAGCTCAACACTGACCAATAGAATGGCTTTGCCTTGATCGCGCAGGGCAACAATCTGTTGGTGGATGAATTCTATTGCACCGATGTCTACGCCGCGTGTGGGCTGGCCTATCAACAGCAGATCGGGATTGCGTTCGATTTCACGTGCCAGAACAATTTTTTGCTGATTGCCGCCGCTAAAATTTTTGGCAGACAGGTGTGGGTTCGGAGGGCGCACATCGAAACGCGCCATCTTTTCCTCAGTGTCTTGGCGAATGGCTGTATTATTGATGAAGATGCCAGATTGATAGGCGGGATCGTCGTGGTACCCAAACGCTGTATTCTCCCACGCTGAATAGTCCATAATCAGACCTTCGCGTTGGCGATCTTCGGGGACGTGGGCGATGCCACGGGCGCGACGTGTTTTGCCGTTTGAGTATTTGCCAGTCAGGTCGATCGCTTCATTGTTTAGTGTAACTGATCCAGTGCCGTCGGCGTAACCGCCCAACACTTCAAGCAGTTCAGATTGACCGTTGCCCGCAACGCCCGCGATACCAAGAATTTCACCAGCGCGTACATTCAGGCTAATGCTTTTGAGGCGTTCAACGCCTTGTTCATCGACCACACGCAAGTTTTGCACATCTAAAACAACATCACCAAGTGTTGGCGAATTTTTGTCCACGTGTAACAGAACCTTGCGGCCAACCATCAGTTCAGCCAGCTCTTCAGGGCTGGTGTCTGCGGTCTTAACCGTTGCGGTCATCTCACCGCGGCGCATCACGCTGACGGTGTCTGTGGCTTCCATAATTTCGCGCAGTTTGTGCGTGATAAGGATGATGGTTTTGCCCTCTTCCCGCAAACGTCCAAGAATACGGAACAACTGATCTGCCTCTGACGGGGTCAAAACGCCTGTGGGCTCATCAAGGATAAGAATATCAGCTTGACGATACAGGGCCTTCAGGATCTCAACACGTTGTTGCATCCCCACTCCGATCTCTCCGATCAAGGCATCAGGATCAACGTTCAATTCGTATTCAGCAGCCAGCTCAAGCAAGGATTTGCGCGCCTTGGCAAGGCTGGGTTTTAACAAGCGACCGTCTTCGGCACCAAGAATAATGTTTTCAAGGACGGTGAAATTTTCAACTAATTTAAAGTGTTGGAACACCATGCCAATTCCCGAAGCAATTGCTGCTTGGCTGTCTGGAATTTCGGTCTTCTGGCCACCAATGAAAATATCACCCTTATCGGCTTTGTAAAAGCCATAAAGAATAGACATCAGCGTTGATTTACCCGCGCCATTTTCCCCAATGATCCCATGGATCGTACCGGGCATGACGCGGATGGAAATGTCTTTGTTCGCTTGGACGGGGCCAAAGGCTTTTGAAATGCCTTTTAACTCAATCGCAGGCGCTGTCGTGTCGATAGTCAACTAGGCTCTCCCATGCCTGCGTAACCTACGATGCGCGCAATTTTTCCATCGTTGATATCGATGAAATATTGGCCGCGCCGTGCTGGCATATTGGGCATTCCAAATTCGACAGTTGCGCGTGCGCTGCCGTCGCGTTCGGAAATGTTTACGACCTTGGCTTCGGCACCAGGGGCCATTTCAGCAAAAGTTTTGATGTAGTTAATATAGTCATTGCGGTCTGTGATCGGCGCAGGTGTCCGTGGATCGCT
>JABGTH010000357.1 GCA_018647275.1 Paracoccaceae bacterium | reverse complement strand
CGCATGGTGTCCAAGAGCAAGCCGCGGGTCACAAGTTGAACCATAGCCCCAACAGTGGCCACGTCAGCGCCGTAACGACCCGCTTTTTGGACATCTACATTGATTTGCCAATCAATGCCGGGCAGGGGACGTGTGTCTTCAATCAGAAACAGTCCCGGTGTCGCGTCAAATTGTTGGCGTGCTGCCGTTGTGGCGGACAAAAGGTCATCCCAACTGTCCCCTTTAATCCGTAGGTGCACAGGTTTTCCACTGGCGGGACCACGCGATAGGTTGAGAATTTCAATCTTGATGCCGGGGATTTCTTTCAATTGTGCTGTCAGCTCATCAATGACGGTGTCGCCGTCAAATGCTTCGGCCTTCACTTCGCGCGAAATGACGTAATCAGTGAAAGGAACTGTGAACCACGCTTCGCGGCTGTTTGGACGACCTTCCCACGGAATGGTTTCCAGTTGGATTTGCCCGATGGTATCCATAGGGGCCTGTGCACCGCCTGTATTGGCGTTCAACCCGCCGTTGCCAGCAAAAGCGAACGCAGTATCGATGCCGGGATGGGCACCAATGATGCCTTCGGCTTGCTTCACCAACACATCTTTTTCATCAAGACTGAGGTTTCCGCGCGCGAGCACGTAAACAACGGCTTGCTCTGGTTCGGATTCAACGAAGAATTCGACACCTTTGTTGTTGTTGCCAAAGTAGATGTAAGTGGTGCCGACAAAGACAAAAACGACCCCAATCATCACAAGCGGCATGATCGAATTGCCAACTATGGCTTCCATAAGGTGACCGAAGGTTGAGCGTTGATAGCCAGAGCGAACCTTGCGTTGGCGGTTGCCGATAATCTTGTTGGCAATCCACGCGCCACCGCGGCCAAGGCGGGGCAGGATGGCCAAAGCACCGATGAACAGGCCAAGGGCACTGGCAACAACAGCAGCGGACGCAATTGCCATTAGCAAGATCACACCAAATGCTTTTACGAAGGACGGAATAACAGAACCCAAGATATTGCGACCATCCATTTCAGCAAAGGCTGCGGTCATAAGCCCGCTAAGTGGTGCAGGGCCAATGGGATCACCGGCGCTATCAACTGGCGCGGTAAAGCCGACTGCCATCGTAAAACCGGCAACCAGGACGAAGGCCACCAGCATTGCGATATGGGCAACGATTGGGAGGCGCGAAATGGTTTCCATACCGTTGGTGATGAATTGCTCCATCCGGCCAGTAACGCCGCCCATGACGGGTAGATACACAAGCGCAACGACCAAAGATGCAGACAAGACAAAGATCAGTGTTACAGGCAACATGCCCATGAATTGGCCCGGAACGCCCGGCCAGAACAGCATTGGCAGGAAAGCACAAAGCGTTGTAGCCGTTGATGAAATCACAGGCCAGAACATGCGTTTGGCGGCGTCGACATAGGCCTGCATTGGGCCTGCGCCCTCGGCCTGTCGTTTGTCGGCGTATTCGACGACCACAATGGCGCCGTCCACCAACATCCCTACGGCAAGGATCAGGCCGAACATCACAATGTTGGAAACCGATATCCCCATCAAGGCAAGCAGCACAAAGCACAACAGGAATGAAGTTGGGATTGCGAAGCCAACCAGCAGGGCTGCGCGGATGCCTAGTGCTGCCAAAACAACGATCATAACCAATGCGATGGCTGTGAACACAGACCCCTGCAGTTGCTGGACCATTGAATTCACAACACGCGATTGGTCGTTTGATGTGCCAACATCAACGGCAGCGATTAGGCCTTCGGGCCACTCCGACGACTTTCTTGCAACAATTTCTTTTACTAAGGTGGCAGTATCAATTAGGTTGAACCCTTTGCGCTTGACCACTTGCAGCGCAATCGTTTCAGCCCCGTTAAAACGGGCGGTGCTTTCGCGGTCTTCGAACGTCAGGTTGATTTCTGCCAAGTCGCCGAGCGTCACAACACGGTCACCGTTGGTTTTGACGGGAAGGCTGTAAACATCCTGCGGTTCATTGAACGATGACGGAATTTTGACCGCAAAACTACCTTGTTTTGTGGTCACTTCGCCCGCTGCAATCAATTGGTTGTTGTTGCGTACAACGCTCACCAATTCTGCGGCTGTCACGTTATATGCTTCCAGGCGCAGCGGATCGATTATCACCTCTAGCATCTCGTCACGGTTGCCTGTCACGGGAGCCTCAAGAACCGCATCTAGACTTTCAAGTTCAACTTGTAAGTCTTTGGCAACGCGCGCCATTGTTCTTTCTGGCACTGGCCCAGACAAGTTTACAATGATGATTGGGAATTCCGAAAAATTGAATTCCGAAATTGAATAGGTTTCTGCGCCATCTGGGAACTGTGCTTGGGCCTTGCTAAGTGCATCACGGGCATCAGCGGTCACTTGGGTTTTGTCCCAACCGAATTCAAACTCAAGCACCAGATTGGCGTAGTTCTCTGCCGCGGTGCCGGTCATTTTCTTCAGGCCATCAAGGTCGGCCAGTTCGTTTTCCATTGGCTTAACCAGCAGTGCTTCACTGTCAGCGGCTGAAATGCCGGGAAAGGGGACTGAAACAATAAGCATCGGAATTTCGATGTCTGGCTCACCTTCTTTCGGAAGGGTTGTATAAGCAAATCCCCCCACCAAAAGTGAGAGAACAATAAACGCCAGAACCATCCGCGCACGGGTGGCGGCCCAATCGACTATTCCAGTCATTGATCTAGCTCCCGAAAGGTCGGGTCAACTTTAACGCCTGCGGTCACGTATTCTTGGCCCACAACAATCACATCCAATTGTTCGGGCAACCCTGTCAGCCAAACACCGTCAACGGTATCGCGTAGCAATTGAACAGTTTGGAAACTCACAACGCCCTCTGCATCAATCACGCGCAAGCCTAACGCACCGTCGTTGTTTAAGGTCAGCGCCGATTGAGGCAGCAGATGTGCTGTGGTTCCGCTGGCACCAATCAAGATTTCGGCAGTTTGGCCGCCACGGATCGTTAGATCAGGGTTCGGGGCTTCGATTTCAACGCGAAAGGTGCGTGTTGTTTGGTCCGCTGCGTGTCCAAGGAATGTGACTGCGCCGCGAATTTCATCACCGCCAGCAGCTAGGCGACCACCTGCAGGGGCGCCCATTCCAATGCGGGTCACTTCAGTTTCAGGAACGAAAGCGACCAATTTGATTGGATCAAGTTGAATAATGGTGGCGCACAGTGATCCTGGCTGAAGTAAGCTGCCTAACTCTGCTGTTTTGGTTTCTAGTAAACCTTTGAACGGTGCTGTGATTTCTAGGCGCGAGAGTTCCTTTTCTGCTGCAGCAATACCTGCCATGGCAGATTCAATGCCAGCCTCAGCGGACTGTATGCCTGAGGTCGCAGCTGAAAGCCCTGATTTTGCTGCCTCAACACCGGCTTCTGCCGCAGCAACGGCTGCATCAGCACCTTTAACGCGCGTGTCGGTGGCAAATCCATCTTCGCTTAGTTTTACGGCAGCGTTCTGGTTCACTTTTGCTTCAGCAAGGCGCGCACTGGCTTCAATTACACGAGCTCGGGATTCTGGGACACGGCTTTTGGCCTCTGACAGACGGGAATTGGCTTCGGCAAGGCGGGACTTGGCCTCTGCGAGTGATGCGCCGCGTGTCCCTGGGTCAAGTTTGCAAAGCAATTGGCCTGCCTTAACGAAGGTACCGCTCGGTAATGGTGGAGAAATTACCGTTGCTGATGTCTCAGAGCGGACCTCTACTTGACGGGCAGCTTCTGTCTGGCCGCGCAAGACCACGGCGCTTTCGATCGCTTGTGAGGATGAGTGTTGTGCGACGACTTTGATCAACGGCTTGACGCTTACAACGTCTGATGCGTTTGTTTGGGGGTCGTCTTGAGTGGTGGATTCGTCCGTCAGCCCCAAAAATGAGCGTCCAGCGTCACGATCAATAATTGCAAAATACAGGATAACTGCCACGATAATGGCCATCAAGATTGGTAGAATTCGCATGTATTGCCTCGTTCAATTCATTGTGCGGGTGTTAAAGGCAGCTAAATCTAAAATACGCAATGCCAGAATTGGGTGGACAGAGCGGTTTCAATAATTTGCGCTCACTCTTGCTCTCTTGCAATTGGGGCCAAAGGTCGCAGCATTCCGGGGTTTGCCGCAAAATCAGGCAGTTTT
>JABGTH010000356.1 GCA_018647275.1 Paracoccaceae bacterium | reverse complement strand
GCACAACGTAAAGGCGATTTGTGGTATGTCGAGACAGAGCAGGGGGAGTTCACCGCCCGCAATTTGATCAACGCGGGTGGTCCATGGGTCGTTGATATTTTATCAGGTGTTTTACGTCAAAACAGCAGTGCCGGTATTCGGCTGGTGCGTGGTAGTCATATCGTAACCAATCGTTTGTATGATCACGACAAATGCTACTTTTTCCAAGGGTCTGATGGGCGGATTACTTTCGCCATTCCTTATGAGCAGGATTACACACTGATCGGCACCACAGACGCAGAGCATCATGATCCCGATACGAAGCCTGCAATCTCAGATATTGAACGTGATTATCTTTGTAATTTCGCCTCTAAATATTTCAAGAAGCCTGTGACACCTGAAGATGTGATTTGGACCTATTCTGGTGTGCGCCCACTTTATGAGGACGGTGCTGCATCTGCAACGGCGGCAACGCGCGACTATATTTTAGATCTGGATACCAATGGCGCGCCATTGCTCAGCATCTTTGGTGGTAAGATCACGACCTATCGCAAGCTGGCGCAGAAGGCTTTGGAAAAGCTTAATTTGGGTGAGGATTGGACGGCCGAAGTTCCATTGCCTGGTGGGGATTTTCCTGTTGATGGTGTTCAGGATTTGATCGACGGGTTACTCACAGATTATGCGTTTTTGGATCAAAAATGGGCAAGTCGTTTGGTTCGGGCCTATGGCACTGAGGCGCGTGAATGGCTTGGCGATGCAAAGGTGGCCAAGGACTTGGGTAAGGACTTTGGGGCTACCTTAACTGCGGCTGAACTAACATGGATGATGACTCGCGAGTACGCGCAAACCGCTGAGGATGTTGTATGGCGCCGTACAAAGCTGGGCCTGCGCTTAGCCGCGAAACAGATCAAAGCTATCGACACTTGGATGGCAAAAGAAGGGCCGTTACTATGACTTATATATTAGCAATTGATCAGGGTACCACATCTTCACGCGCAATTGTCTTTGATGCTGACATGAAGCCTGTCGCCTCAGACCAACAAGAATTTGAACAGTTCTTTCCGGCCTCTGGTTGGGTTGAACATGACGTTGAAGAGATTTGGGAATCTGTCCTTAAGACCTGCCGCGCCGCATTGAAGAAAGCACAGATAAAAGCCAATGACCTGGCCGCAATAGGGATCACCAACCAACGCGAAACAACTGTGATCTGGGATGCTGAGACGGGCAGGGCGTTGAATAAGGCAATTGTTTGGCAAGACCGCCGTACGGCTCTGTTTTGTGATGAACTAAAGGCGCAGGGTCACGGCGACACCATCGCCAAGATCACCGGACTGTTGCCTGACCCGTATTTCAGCGGAACCAAGGTGAAATGGCTGATGGATCAACACGAGGGATCGCGGGAACGCGCCGCTGAAGGCAAGTTGCTGTTTGGCACCATGGACAGCTTCCTGATCTGGCGGCTGACCAATGGGGCCTCACACGTCACAGACGCCACAAACGCGGCCCGTACGATGATGTATGACATCCACGCAGGGCAATGGAGCGCAGACATGTGTGCGATCCTTGACGTGCCCTCTGCGATGCTTCCGCAGGTGTTAGACTGCGCGGCAGACTTTGGGATCGCGGACGCGTCACATTTGGGGGCCGCAGTGCCGATCTTGGGCGTTGCGGGCGATCAGCAGGCGGCGACCATTGGGCAAGCGTGCTTTGAGCCAGGTATGATGAAATCCACCTACGGCACGGGCTGCTTTGCCTTGTTGAACACGGGCGCAGATGCGGTACCGTCTAAAAACAAGATGCTGACCACCATCGCCTATCAGCTAAACGGCGTGCCGACCTATGCGCTTGAAGGATCGATCTTTATTGCGGGGGCCGTCGTGCAATGGCTGCGTGACGGAGCGCAAATGATTTCGCATGCGCGCGAGACCCAAGAACTGGCCGAAAAGGGCAGTGGAGACGTAACCATCGTACCGGCGTTTACCGGCCTTGGCGCGCCCTATTGGAACGCCGAATGTCGTGGTGCTGTTTATGGCCTGACGCGTGACAGTGGCCCCGCTGACTTCGCCCGCGCAGCGCTGGAAAGCATTGGTTTTCAAACACGTGATTTGTCTGAGGCAATGTTGGCCGACTGGCCTAATGCAGATCAATCGACCCTTCGTGTGGATGGGGGCCTCAGTGCAAATGATTGGGCGATGCAGTTTCTGTCTGACATGTTAGGCGCGCCTGTTGATCGGCCAGCAGGGGTCGAAACAACAGCACTGGGTGCAGCATGGTTAGCAGGAATGCATGCAGGCGTTTACCCCGATGCCAAAGGCTTTGCAGAACTCTGGGCCTGCGAAAAACAGTTTATGCCCGGATTGTGTGAAGATGAACGGTCTAGCCAGTACGCACGATGGAAACGCTGTGTGAACGCAACGATGATGGTTTAGGCTACTGTTACTTGAATTTCACCAATGCCATCAACGCCACCAGTCATTACATCACCACGCACAACAGCGCCCACACCGGCGGGTGTGCCTGTCATTATGATGTCGCCAGCTTCAAGCCGAACCGCTTGGGATAGGGCTGCGATGTGCTCATCCACAGTCCATATCATATCACCAATATCGCCTGTTTGGCGTGGTTCACCATTCACAGACAGCCAGATTCTACCCTCTGTTAAGCTGGGGACATCCGCCAGAGGAACCAATGCAGAAATGGGTGCAGAATGGTCGAACCCTTTGGACATATCCCAAGGGCGGCGTTTGTCTTTGGCTTGTTGCTGAACGTCGCGGCGTGTCATGTCGATGCCCACGCCAGCGCCCCAAATGTGGCTCTGCACTTCATTGGGCGCGATGTCTGAACCGGCTTTCCCGATGGCAATCACCATTTCGATTTCGTGGTGAAGATTATTGGTAAGCGTCGGATAGGGCATGGTGCAGGGGCTATCCATCACAGCATCTGCAGGTTTTGTGAAAAAAAACGGTGCCTCACGGGTGTCATTGCCCATTTCCACCACGTGTTCTTCATAGTTGCGGCCCACGCAAAAAATGCGGCGCACTGGGAAACGATCAGATGAATTTGCAACAGCTAGGCTGGATTGTGGGGTAGGCTGGATGACGTAACTCATGAGCTGTCCTTTAACTCGAATTTGTTCAACTTGGCAGAACTATGCAGCACTGGGAATGGGGATATTACAGTGATCGCCACTGGCGTGTTTAAAGCGGATGCAGACGGGCAACACCAGTACGATGATCTTTACCGTTGCTGAAATTATCGAGCATCTGTCCTCCTTGATGACCCTATACCCAGGTGATGTGATTACTACAGGTACCCCCCGGGTGTCGCGATGGGAATGAAGCCTGAGCCGATTTACCTCAAGAAGGGGGATGTGATGTCCCTGACTATTGATGGTCTTGGTCAACAACTAAAACCGTCGATCAAGACGCCTGATTCCTATTCATCAGCTGGTGAGATTTTTCTTGCCAACTGATGTTGTTTCACGCCAATTAGATGCAACGGGTTAGCGATGGCGTCGCTCGCAGTTTTGCGTATTCCCGTTTCACCATCCTGAACGCCGGGACTTTGCTTTGCCGTTGCCACGGTGAGGGATGGTTCAAGCCCCTTCTTCGCCTGCAGCGCCAAGCCGTAAAGAAGGAGTTATGTTGATGGAACGTCCACAACACTACCGTTTCCACCAAGGGCAAAAGGCTCTCCCATTCACCGCTGATGAGTATGAAGCCCGTTTGGCTAAATTGCGCACGAGCATGGCTGAAAAGGGTATTGATGCTTGTGTGTTAACTTCGATGCACAATGTCGCCTATTATTCTGGGTTTTTGTACTGTGCCTTTGGCCGTCCTTATGGGTTGGTCGTGACAGCGGCAGACAATATAACATTCAGTGCAGGCATTGATGCCGCGCAACCATGGCGGCGAAGCCACGGTGACAACATCACATTCACTGATTGGGAGCGCAACAACTACTGGCGCGCGGTTCTATCCGTAACCGGTTCTGGCAAAACGATTGGGTATGAAGCAGATCATCTTACGATCTATCAAATGGGTCTTATGGATGAGTTCCTTGCCCCAACAACTAAAATCAATATTGCCCCAACAACGATGCTGCACCGTATGCACAAATCCACGGCCGAGATTGAACTGATCCGTGCAGGTGCACAAACGGCTGATGTTGGCGGATATGCAATCCGTGATGCAATCAAAGCCGGCGTGCGCGAGATTGATGTAGCAATGGCTGGACGTGACGCAATGGAGCTCGAAATTGCCAAGCGGTTCCCCGATGCAGAATACCGCGACACATGGGTTTGGTTCCAATCAGGAATCAACACAGACGGCGCACACAATCCAGTCACAAGTCGCGCATTGGAGCGTGGGGACATCCTAAGCCTGAATACATTTCCAATGATTTCGGGATACTACACAGCCCTTGAACGGACGTTGTTCGTGCAAGAAGTCGATCCTGCGTCGCTCAAGATTTGGGAAGCAAATGTAGCGGCCCATGAATATGGGATGAGCCTGCTGAAACCCGGTGTGAGTTGTGCCGAAGTTACGGACAAAATCAACACGTTCTTCACAGAACGCGATCTATTGCAGTACCGCACCTTTGGCTACGGTCACTCATTTGGTATTTTGTCCCACTATTATGGGCGTGAAGCAGGTTTGGAACTTCGTGAAGATGTAGACACGGTTCTAGAGGCGGGCATGGTCATTTCCATGGAGCCAATGTTGACGATTGCCGAAGGGCAACCGGGGGCAGGAGGATATCGTGAGCATGATATCTTGGTGATCACCGAGGACGGAAACGACGACATTACGAGTTATC
>JABGTH010000344.1 GCA_018647275.1 Paracoccaceae bacterium | reverse complement strand
CATAACACGTTCAGCGGCTTGGGCGTATGCGGCGCGCGCAGTCCGTCCATCGCTGACCCAAGCAGGCGACACAACTGTAACTTCGCCTTTAACGCCGTCCAAAACTGCAATGACGGACGGGCGCAACATGATGGCATCAGGCAATCCCAAAGGATCTGGGTTCGCATTTGGCAGGTGCTCAACCAAACGGATCATATCGTAACCAAGGTAGCCAAACAGGCCTGCCGCAGATTGCGGTAGATCGTCAGGCAGGTCGATTTTGCATTCGCCAATCAGGGTACGCAACACATCCAACGGATTGCCGTCTTGTGCAACAAAGGCATCGCTATTAAAACGCGCTGTGCGGTTGATTGAAGATGTGTCACCCTGACAGCGCCAAACCAAATCAGGTTTCATTCCAATGATGGAATAACGCCCGCGCACTTCGCCGCCCGTTACAGATTCCAAAACAAATGCGTCTTTTTGTGCACCCGTCAGCTTGAGCATAAGGGATACAGGAGTATCCAAGTCTGCGGCCAATCGCGTGTAAACGATCTGGTTTTCGCCCGCATCATATGCACGTGCAAAGCTCTCGAAATCAGGGGTCAGGGCCATCAGTTTAAACCTTAGGGGAAGTTAACGTGTACGGCTGCCAAAGAACGTGGATCAATGTTTTGACCCGCACGTTGGACCGCGTCACGTGAGTAGATATTGTAAAGATCACGGGCCAATGACTGCTCGATCTGAGCTTGCAGTTGTGCACTCAATGCATCAGCGTTTTCGTTTTCTTCGGTTGGGTTGATCGCATCAAGGCGCACAACCAACACAGTTCCAAAACTATCAACAACAGAAACATCACCAATATTCATCTTGAACACATCTTCCATAAAGCTAGGAGGCGTGCCTGCAACAAAACCGGTTCGGGTTTGGTCGGATTCTTCCGTTGCAGTCAAACCCAAACCAGCAAAGTCGGTTCCAGATTGAAGTTGGGGAACCAATGTTGCGGCTTGTTTTTTTAGGCGTGACTCTACCTGATTATTTTCCCAGCTTGCTGTAAGTTGCTCGCGGGCTTGTTCAAACTCTGGTGGGCGAACTGGCAATACTTCATCCAAGCGAAGCGCGAATACACCGCCATCCTCTAGGTTTTCGATTTGTGGAAAGTCTTCTTCGGTCACAACGCGGGCGGCGTCAGCGAAAGCCACATATGAACCGATGCCGTTTCCGTTGCCGTCAAACCATTCGATTGAGCCAATTTCCAAATCGGTCTCATCAGCAAGTTCCTCGAGTGTTGCGCCACCCGCTAACAGATCATCAAGGTCTTGCGCCATTGTGCTGACCAGACGACGGGCACGATCAGTTGCTAGAATTTCTTGTAGCTCTGGCTTTGCGTCGTCGAACGTTGTCACTTGCGCTGGCAAAACGCCATTCACACGAAACAGGGCGGGACCCAGACCAGTATCTAGTGGGCCAACCACATCACCTACGTTTGCAGCGAATACAGTTTCGCCCGCTGCGTCCAATGACAAGCGGTCCACATCGCCTAGATCGATGTCTGCTAACGCAAGGCCGCGGTCATCGACAAGGGTTTCGAATGTTGTTCCTGCAACTTCAAGCGCTGCAGCCGCGCGGTTTGCTTCTTCTTCGTCCAAGTAAACAAGGCGCTCGACCAAACGGCGCTCTGGCGTGTTATACTGGTTCACACGTGCTTCAAACTCGGCCCGCAAATCTTCTTCGGGAATATCGATGCTTTCAATAAGTGCGTCAGGGGACAACTGCACATAAGTAAGGCGCTTTGTTTCAGGCAGCATGAAATCTGCTGTGTTTTCAGCGAAGTGTGTTTTTAATTGATCGTCTGTTGCTGTTTCAAGTGGAGCATATAAGTCTGCAGAGGTAAGATGTGCCCATGTAAAGTCGCGGGTTTCACCGATGTAATCTAGTAGCGTTGAAACATACGAAGATGGCATGACAACGCCGCTGATCATTGCTCCCTGCAAAAGGGTGCGTGCAGTTTCTTCACGCAAACGTGTTTCAAACTCGGATTCGGATGTCCCATTACGTTCCAATGCAAAAGTATACGCCTCGCGGTCAAATGATCCGCTGATGCCTTGGAAGGCTGGGATATCGACGATTTGGTCGCGCAAGGTTTCATCGCCAATGCTTAGGCCCAAAACTGCGGCTTCGTGGTCCAAAGCGCGCTCTGAAATCAAGCGGCCGAGCACTGCTTGATCAAGTCCGATTTCTTGGGCACGAGAGAACGGCAACTGTTCACCAGTTTGTGCTTCAACTGCGCGAATTTCTTGGCCTAATTGGCGCGCATATGCGCCAACGTCGATTTGCTTGTCACCGACTGTACCAATGGTGCGGATCGTACCGGATAAGTTAGAGGCACCAAAGCCACCCAATCCAAGCATGGCGAGGCCAATGATAATCCAAACGAATGTCTTAGAAATGCTTTTACCCGTGGCCATGAACGTCCTGCCTTATCCAATTTGTTGGATATCTTTACGGCGCACTGAGGAGGTGAGCAAGGGGTTGAACACCTTATATGTTTAGTGCGGCGAGCCTTTGATAAAGCAGTGCAATCCCGTTTGCGTCTAAATTGGCAAATGCGATGCGTAAATGCTGTG
>JABGTH010000355.1 GCA_018647275.1 Paracoccaceae bacterium | reverse complement strand
GACACGACCAGAACAGGATCTACAGTTTTGGTCGATAATTCCATTATATGCACCTATGATCGTCACCAACGCGGCCACAACTAAGCCTTAAGTCTTACCAACTCGTGTCCATGGCACATAAAAATTCGGAGCACTTACTATGAAAAATGTCGTTATTGCAGGTGCTGCGCGCACGCCAATGGGTGGGTTTCAAGGTGACTTTGCACCAATGACAGCCGCGCGATTGGGTGGCGCAGCTATCAAAGCGGCCCTTGAGGGTGCCCAAACAGATACGGTGGACGAGGTTCTTATGGGTTGTGTTTTGACAGCGGGGCAGGGCCAAGCACCTGCGCGCCAAGCTGGATTTGAGGGGGGGTTGGGAGAAGACGTTCCTGCCACTACACTGAACAAGATGTGCGGGTCTGGTATGAAGGCTACGATGATCGCCTATGACCAGATTGCGTTGGGCAACACGGACGTGATGATCGCAGGCGGCATGGAAAGCATGACAAACGCGCCGTACTTGCTTGAGAAAATGCGCGGCGGTGCGCGACTTGGGCATGGCAGTGTCATCGATCACATGTTTCTTGATGGTTTAGAGGACGCTTATGACAAAGGTCGCCTGATGGGCTGCTTTGCAGAGGATTGCGCCGAAGCTTTTCAATTCACCCGCGAAAGTCAAGATGATTATGCGTTGGCGTCTCTATCGCGCGCGATTGAAGCGCAGGGCAATGACGCCTTCGATCAAGAGATAGCACCGGTTGAGATGAAAAGCCGTAAAGGTATGGTGACCATCAGCACAGATGAACAACCTGCCAAAGCGCGCCCCGACAAAATTCCACAGTTGAAACCAGCGTTTCGTGAGGGTGGCACTGTAACGGCTGCCAATTCATCTTCCATTTCTGATGGGGCGGCAGCATTGGTTCTGGCCGCGCAAGACGTCGCACAAGCCAAAGGCATGACCATTCGTGCGCACATCAAAGGGCACGCCAGCCACGCTCAGGCCCCAGGCCTGTTCACCACGGCGCCAGTACCCGCGGCGCAAAAACTGCTTGAGCAAATTGGATGGTCCAAGGATGACGTGGACCTTTGGGAAGTGAACGAGGCCTTCGCCGTTGTCCCTCTTGCCTTCATGCACGAGATGGGGATCAGCCATGACATCGTCAACGTTAATGGCGGCGCTTGTGCGCTGGGCCATCCTATTGGTGCATCTGGTGCACGGATCATCGTGACCTTGCTAAACGCGCTGGAAAAACGTGACCTTAAACGCGGTATCGCAGCGATTTGTATTGGTGGCGGCGAGGGTACCGCCATTGCGATTGAGCGCCGTTAACCTGATCCATTGGAAAGTCAGACCATGCAAGTTGATTACAAGTCCCTCAGCCAATCCATCGTGTCTTTGGCTGAGGGCGAAACAGATACCGTTGCGCTAATGGCGACGGTTGCCTGCGAAGTGCACCACAGTGACGACCGTTTTGATTGGACGGGGTTCTATCGTGTGACCGAACCCGAGTTGATGAAAATCGGCCCTTATCAGGGTGGGCATGGTTGTTTGGTGATTCCTTTTTCACGCGGTGTTTGTGGTGCAGCCGCACGCAGCCTTGAGGTTCAGCTGGTGGCAGACGTTGATGCGTTCCCTGGTCATATCGCTTGCGCCAGTTCAACACGGTCTGAGTTGGTTTTGCCCGTGGTGAATGGAAGTGGGGTACTGTTGGGGGTATTTGACCTTGATAGCGATCAACCTGATGCATTCACCCAAACAGATGCTGATGCGCTGACAGCCATATTGGCGGACACGTTTAGGTTGGCAAACGTACCTTAAATTATTGGTCCGTGAAGAAATTACTTGATTTTTCACGCAATTCAGCATCACCGTGAAATTAAACTGTATAATTTCACGGACCTTTCATGCTGCAAACCGACCTTAGTAAACCTGAAACCTTAGGTGCTGACCTACGGGCCCTGCGTAAATCGCGGGGGCTTACGCTGTTGGACATGGCCGAAAGCTTGGGGCGTTCTGTGGGTTGGTTAAGTCAGGTTGAACGCGATCTGTCCGATCCGTCCATCAGTGACCTGCGCGAAATCGCAGCGCTGTTGGGTGTTCCGATTTCAATGTTATTCCGCCACGCTGCGGCCCCCGCTCATGAGGCGGGTTACGTTGTGCGCCATGGTTCACGTCGTCCAATGGGATCGCACACCGCTGGCTTGGTCGAAGAACTATTGTCACCTGACCTGACGGACGATTTCGAAATGGTGCACTCCACCTTTGAACCCTTTAGCGAAATCGCTGAACCAGTGACACGTCCGACCCAAGAGGTGGGATACCTCATCTCAGGCAAACTGGACCTTGAGATTGCAGGCAAAGTTTTCAAGATCAACCCAGGGGACAGTTTTCGCATCAAAGGCGAACCACACCGCTGGATGAATCCCTATAATACCCCCGCCGTTGCGGTTTGGGTTATCGCGCCTCCGGTGTATTAGATGTCGTTTGAAAGCTGGATCATTTTCGCTGTGTTTTGGGGGGTCTTTGTGATCACGCCAGGGCCGAATGCCGTGAACTGCATCAACAATGGTATGAACGTTGGGTTCCGCCGTGGACTTGTTGGGGTCGCAGCAATCCTGACCCAAGCGACGCTGTTTCTAATTCTATCGGCGATGGGGATCACTGCACTGATTGCGGCCTCGCCTGTGGCTTTCAATGTGGCCAAACTGATCGGCGCAGGCTTCTTGATTTTCATCGGGGTGCGAGGCTGGATCACTGCGCGCAATCCCGCACCTGTATTGCCCAAAGGCGCGGGGTCCATCTATAGCAACGCATTGGCTATTGCGGTGATCAATCCCAAATCTGTTGGTGGCTATCTGGCGGCTTTTTCACAGTTCGTTCAACCGGATGTACCGATCTGGGACCAGATGGGGCTGATCATGCCAACCGCACTCACACTGACGGCACTGTCCTACATGGGGTTCACGGCTATCGGTGCCGGCTTAGGACGCGCAGCGATGGGTGTCGTGTTTAACGTTTGGCTGCGCCGCGCAATGGGCGCTTGTTTTGTGATCTATGGCCTGCTTTTAGGCATGGCCAGCGCACCGGGGAGAGGTTGATGCTGACAGGAAGCTGCAACTGCAAAGGCGTGACCTTTACCGTCAAAGATGGCGGTCAAAGCGTATCAGCCTGTCACTGCACGCAGTGTAGCAAGCAGTCAGGCCATCACTGGGCCTCTGGGTACAGTGACATGGAGTGCTTTGAAATTACCGGCGACGTGCGTTGGTTTGCCGCCTCTGAAACTGCCAAGCGTGGGTTCTGCCCGAGGTGTGGCTGTTCCTTATTTTGGAAAGCGTATGCCGAGGAGGGCATGAGTTTTTCTTTGGGAATAATCGATGGGCCTACAGGGCTCGAACTTCAAAAACATATCTTTGTCGCGGACAAAGGTGACTACTACAAAATCGCGGACAACGTGCCGCAAAGGGAGCAATAGACATGAGTGAATTTCCAACAACGGCCCGTGTGGTTGTCATCGGTGGCGGTGTAGTCGGTACATCGACACTCTATCACCTAGCTAAAGCTGGCTACAAAGATTGTGTGCTGGTTGAAAAGAACGAGCTGACCGCCGGTTCCACATGGCACGCGGCAGGCAATGTTCCTAACTTTGCGGGGTCTTGGGCCGTGATGAACATGCAGCGGTATTCGGCTGCGATGTATCGTTCGTTGGGCGAAGATGTTGGATATCCGATGAACTACCACGTTACTGGCGCGATCCGCTTGGCCCATTCAAAAGAGCGGATGCAAGAATTCGAACGCGTTGCAGGTATGGGCCGTTATCAGGGTTTACAAATGGATATTTGCACACCCGCGGAATTGAAGGAGCTGAACCCGTTCATGGAAACCCATGATCTGGCTGGCGGCCTTTGGGATCCGTTGGATGGGGATATTGATCCCGCACAGTTGACCCAAGCGCTGGCAAAAGGTGCCCGCGACGCAGGTGGCCGTATCGAACGTTTCTGTTCCGTTGAGGGGATTGCACGCGATGGCGACGAGTGGATTGTGAAAACCGAAAAAGGCGACATTCGCTGCGAAAAGGTTGTGAACTGTGGCGGTTATTATGCACAGCGCATTGGTGAGATGTTCAAACCTTGGGGCGGGCGCACCGTACCAATGGTTGTCATGTCTCACCAGTATTTCTTGACAGAGCCAATCGCTGAGCTTGAAGCGTGGACCAAAGAAAAGGGCCACAAGATGCCCATGATCCGTGACGTGGATATTTCATACTACCTACGTCAGGACAAAAATGGTCTGAACCTTGGCCCATATGAACGCAATTGTAAGGCGCATTGGGTCACACCTCAGGATCCAATGCCCGAAGACTTCAGCTTCCAACTTTACCCTGACGATTTGGATCGTCTTGAGTTTTACATCGAGGATGCGATGGAACGTTTACCAGCCCTTGGTACGGCTGGTATCGGCCGTAACATCAACGGCCCCATCCCCTATGCGCCGGATGGTCTGCCAATGGTTGGTCCTATGCCGGGTGTTCCCAATGCATTCGAGGCACATTCATTCACCTTCGGCATCGCCCAAGGTGGTGGTGCTGGTAAGGTTATGGCCGAATGGATCATGCACGGCGAAACCGAGCTGGACATGTGGGCGATCGATCCACGTCGCTACACAGATTACGCCGATCACGATTACTGCTTGTCCAAGGCGTTGGAAACCTATGGCCACGAATATGCCATGCACTTCCCACACCACGAATGGCCTGCAGGGCGCGATAAGAAGCTATCGCCAAACCACGTCAAGCTGTTGGCATCGGGCGCACAGATGGGGGCGTATAACGGTTGGGAACGTGCCAACTGGTTCGCCCAAGACGGCGATGACACATCCGAGGCCGCAACAGAAACATGGTCGCGCGAAGGGCCGTGGGTCAAACGGGTTGAGGAAGAAGTTGAGGCCTGTACAAACGCAACTGGTGTCCTCGATATGCCGGGTTTCTCGCGCTACACGCTTTCTGGTACAGGTGCAGCGGAATGGCTACGTGGTCAAATCGCAGGTGCCTTGCCAAAAGCGGGCCGCATGAACCTTGGCTATTTCACAGACAGCCGTGGACGCATCGTGACAGAGGTGACAATCATCCGTTGGGGCGAAGACGACTTCTGGATCATGACAGCAGCCTTGGCACAGTGGCATGACCTTGAGTTCTTGCAATCACGCTTGCCAACCGATGGCTCGCTTACAATGACAGACATCACCAAAGAGTGGTCAACAGCATTGGTTACAGGCGCGCAGTCACGTGATCTGTTGTCTGGCATCGTTGAAGGTGCGGACCTGACAAAAGGTTGGCTCACGTTGCAAGATGCGACCATCGCTGGCGTGCCGTGTAAACTGATGCGCATCTCGTTCTGCGGTGAATTGGGTTGGGAAGTGCACACGTCCTTTGAGGACAGCAAAGCGGCCTATGAAGCGATCCGCAATGCAGGTGCCAAACCATTCGGCATGTATGCTTTGAACTCAATGCGGATCGAAAAAGGGTACCGCACCTGGAAGGGTGATCTGTCCACAGATTACACATTGCTAGAGGGCGGCATGGAACGCTTTATCCGCTTTAACAAACCGCAAGACTTTGTTGGGAAAGCTGCTTTGCTGGCCGAAAAAGAAGCAGGCGTGAAGAAGATGTTTGTGACCATGACTGTAGACGCACCGTTCGCCGATGCTCCTTATATGTCGACGATTTGGAATGGTGATGAAGTGGTCGGTGAAACGACATCTGGCGATTGGGGGTTCCGTGTGAACAAATCCATCGCGCTGGGCGTTGTTAAGGCGGAACTGGCAGTCCCTGGAACCGAGCTTGAGATCGAAATCTTTGGTGCCCGTTGCAAGGCTGTTGTGCACGCTGACCAACCACTTTGGGATCCAGAGAACGATCGCATCCGTGCATGATAAAATGGCTTCAAAGGTAAAGTGCCGCCGTGCGCGTGTGCTTTGCCTTTGGCTATTGTGCGATCTATTATGGATTGCATTTCTTATCTGGCGTCTTTTCTTTGGACACCGTCACAACCGTTCTTGTGACGGTGTTCCCAGTTTTTTACGGTGCAGCGGCACAATTACTATTTGACCCGTGCTTGCGAAACCATCACGCCAGACATTCTAATTGATGGTGCTGCCGGTAGTTTTACTCTGTGTCGTTTTACTGTTTTGGCAGTTCGAAACACTTATTTGCATTGCTGTTCTACTGCCCATTTCCATGACTTTGGGATAGTTCGGACAATGGATCATGCGTGTGGTTTTGCGCAAGACATTGGTCAATGCAACAAGCGATACCTTGAACGTGTCGTTGCTGTTGCTGCCAATTTTGGCGGTGCCGCTGTTTGGTCAGCTTGAATTCCCACAGGCGCAAATGCGGGTCACGACGCAGATTGCGATTGAAGCACCTAAAGATGTGATTTGGGCTAACACCATCGAGATCGACGAAATTCAAGCTGCGGAACGCGTATGGACATTCTCCCACAATATCCTTGGTACGCCGCGTCCCATTGATGCGGTTTTGATGGGCGATGTGTGCAAGCTGCGCCGGACGGGTGAGATCGTTTTCGAAGAGCACCTGACAGCACTAAAATCAAATACATCAATGGCGTGGGACTTTGTCTTTAACGCACCAGAGACATTGACCGCGTTTGATCCCCGCATTGACCCCCAAGGTGGTATTGGTAACATGCAATCGGGATCATACCACCTTAGATTACTGCCAAACGACGTTACCTTATTGACCTTGGAAACAAACTATTCAATCAGGATACCAGTGAACACATATCTTGCCATTTGGGTGGGAAGTGTTCTTGCAAGATTTCCATCACGCGGTTCTGAGCGTGATTAAAACCCGCAGTGAAAAGGGATAGCGCAGATGATGATTTTAGACGGCGGCATGGGCCAAGAACTTGTGGCACGCGCAGGTAAAGCGACGTCCCTTTGGTCGGTCCAAGCTTTGCTTGATGCGCCCGAAGTGGTACGCCAAGTACACGACGAATATTTCGCAGCTGGCGCTGATATCGCCACCACCAACAGCTATTCTGTTCTGCCCGACCGCCTAGAGCCACATGGCATGTTGGATCGCCTAGAAGAACTGGTGCGGCTTGCCTGCCAACTGGCGACAGATGCGCGTGAAGCGCACGGGTCAGGTATGGTTGCTGGTGGCTTGGGTCCGCAAGGGTTCTCTTATCAGCCCGACAAAGCCCCACCCGCAGAACAGGCGGCTGAAGTCTACGCCAATCTGGCACAAATACAGGCGCAATACGTCGACGTGCATTTGCTTGAAACCATGTCTTCTGTGGATCAAGCTCGTGGCGGCTTGATGGGCGCTGGTGTGACGGGAAAACCTGTTTGGGTTGCCTTGTCCGTACGCGATGACGACGGCACACGTTTGCGGTCTGGCGAATTGCTTTCTGATGTTACGCCATTGTTGGAAGAGTTCAATCCTGCGGCTGTTTTCATCAACTGCTCCAAGCCTGAAGCCGTCGACACAGCCGTGCCAATCCTTGCCAAAAGTGGTCGCCTTGTCGGTGCTTATGCGAATGGTTTCACGGGTATCGCTGCGAACTTTAACAAAGTTGGCGCAACCGTTGATATGCTCAGCGCGCGCCGTGATCTTGATCCGAACGCCTATGCCGATTTTGCTGATGGTTGGGCTGCCCACGGAGCGACCATTATTGGCGGTTGCTGTGAAGTTGGACCCGCGCACATTGCAGAACTATCCCGACGTTTGAAAGCGACCTAAGTCATGATTGAGATCGATCCTTCACATTTTGGCACCCGTGCATCGGGAGAGCCGTGGAGGGTCGATATTATTCTGGCAGAGGGGTTTGTTATGGTGGAATTGTCAGGCGTGGTCGAAGTGCTGCGTATGGCGAACCGGATCAATCCAACCACATTGTTTGATTGGACCTATCGCTCTGCCAAAGGCGGGTATGTGTCTTGTCGTGCGGGTTTGGGGACGCTGTGTGAACCCCTGACAGATCGCCCAACGGCCGACTATGTTTTTGTTATTGGCAACACAGACTCCGATCATCCGGAACTGTCTTTGGGCACAACCATCTCGGCTTACAGCTATCGCAAGGCCAAGGTGATTTTGCTGTCTGAGGCGGCAAGCCGATACATCTCTGAACACCCAAACGGATCTGGGGATCACACAACCCATTGGGAAAACCGCGCAGTCTTGCAGGAACGCGGTGATCCAGGCGGGGAGGGCACTTATGCCTTGGCAGTGGATGATGGGCGCGTTGTGACCTGTGCGGGAATGGGCGCGACCGTAGATTTGACGCTGGGATTGGTTGGCAATCACATGTCTGCGGCGGGAGTTATGACTGTGGCAGATATCCTACTGCATGAGAAAATCCGAGATTTCAAAACTCTTCAGCCCTTTGGGGGTAAACGCCTAAGTATGACAGGCGATAAAGAGTTGGATCAGTGTATCGAATTGATGCAATCGCATATGGAAGACCCCATGCCGATTGCCGAATTGGTTACACGCGTGGGCATTTCGTCGCGCTCATTAGAACGTCGTTTCCATAGCAAACTGAACACCACACCCAACACGTACTACCGTGAACTACGCCTAAACTGGGCAAATAACCTGCTGTTGAATACCACGCTATCAGTGCGTGAGGTTGGCATGGCCTGTGGATTTCCCAACGGATTTTCCAGCCTCTACCGCAGCTTTTTTGGGATCACACCCACTGCAATCCGAAAGACCAAGAAAGTATCGGGTCAACGGATCTGATGGATCGAAAGCGTCAATAATGACGTTTTTGAAGGTCTGGTTTGCGCCATTTTGTGCCAAAGTGAAATTAACTTCGATTCATAAGGCTTGAACCCATGTCTGCACTCCCAAACAAAGCACGCGTTGTCATTATCGGGGGCGGCGTTATCGGCTGTTCCGTTGCCTATCACCTTACCAAATTGGGTTGGGAAGATGTGGTTCTTTTGGAACGCAAACAACTGACATCTGGCACCACGTGGCACGCCGCGGGCCTGATCGCACAATTGCGCGCAACGGCGAATATGACAAAATTGGCGAAGTATTCCCAAGAATTATACGGCGGTCTGGAAGAAGAAACAGGCGTGGCCACTGGTTTCAAACGGGTGGGGTCCATTACCGTTGCATTGACCGAAGAACGTCGTGAAGAAATCTATCGTCAGGCTGCCATGGCCCGCGCCTTTGGCGTTGAGGTTGAAGAAATCTCAAACGAGCGTGTCCAAGAAATGTACCCACATCTTAACCTTGAGGGTGTTGTGGGAGCAGTTTATTTGCCTCTTGACGGTCAGGGCGATCCAGCCAACATCGCTTTGGCATTGGCCAAAGGCGCGCGTCAGCGTGGTGGGTTGATCAAGGAACGTGTTAAAGTGACTGGCATGGCCAAAGATGGCAGCCGCGTCACGGGTGTTGATTGGACGGATGAAGACGGCAATTCCGGCCACATCGAAGCGGACGTGGTTGTGAACTGTGGTGGCATGTGGGGGCACGAAGTTGGACGCATGGCGGGCGTTAATGTCCCGTTGCAAGCTTGTGAACACTTTTACATCGTGACGGAAGCGATTGAGGGTCTGACGCAATTGCCAGTGCTGCGCGTCCCTGATGAGCACGCTTATTACAAAGAAGATGCAGGCAAGTTCCTGTTGGGTGCGTTTGAGCCTGAATCTAAACCATGGGCTGTGGACGGTATTCCTGACGACTTTGAATTTGACCAGTTGCAAGAAGATTTCGATCACTTTGAACCGATCTTAGAAAAAGCGATCGAACGGATGCCACTGCTGGCCGAGGCGGGTATCCACACGTTCTTTAACGGTCCTGAATCCTTTACCCCTGATGATGCCTATCACCTTGGCCTTGCGCCCGAGATGGACAATTTCTGGGTTGCGGCTGGCTTCAATTCAATTGGTATTCAATCGGCTGGTGGCGCAGGTATGGCGCTGGCGGCATGGATGGATACAGGTGAAAAACCATTTGATCTGGGTGATGTAGACATCAGCCGTATGCAGCCGTTCCAAGGCAATAAACGCTACCTTGAGGCACGTTCAAAAGAGACGCTTGGTCTGCTTTATGCCGATCACTTCCCCTT
>JABGTH010000354.1 GCA_018647275.1 Paracoccaceae bacterium | reverse complement strand
CTCAACAACCCGTATTTTGACAACAGAGATCATGCCTAATGTGGTGAATAATCTGATTGTCATCGCAACATTAGAGATTGCTCATGCAATAATTTTGGAGGCAGCGCTGTCTTTTCTGGGTCTTGGCGTTCAGCCTCCATTGCCGTCTTGGGGACTGATGGTCTCTGAAGGAAAAGACATGATGTTGTTTGAGCCGTGGCTGATCACAATTCCAGGCGTGGCACTGTTCTTACTGGTACTTGCGATAAACTTGCTTGGGGACGGCGCGCGCGACATAACGGCGCCTGAGAATAGAAATTAGAGGATATTAAAATTAGGAGTTTGCCAGTGTCAGACCGCGTCCTACATGTTGAGAATCTCACTGTTGATATTCCTTTAGCAACTGGAATTTTACATGCAGTTGATGGCGTCAATCTGCATGTTGATCGTGGCGAAACGCTTTGTATCGTTGGTGAGTCTGGTTGTGGAAAGTCACTCACTTCATTGGCTCTCATGGATCTTTTGCCAACAAAAGCAACCCGCAAAATCAAAAAATTGGAACTTGGCGGGGAAAGCATTCTTGGTTATTCAGAACGCGAAATGTCTGATGTGCGTGGCAATAAAATGGGGATGATTTTTCAAGAACCCATGACGAGCCTCAACCCTGCCTTTACCATTGGCAACCAGATGATCGAAACTTTGCGACGGCATCGCAACCTGTCGAATGATGCTGCAAGTGAACTGGCTAAGCGAATGCTGGAAAAGGTTGGCATTACTGCAGCCGGACAGCGGCTTGGGCAATACCCACATCAATTATCGGGCGGTCTGCGACAGCGGGTGATGATCGCAATGACGTTGTTATGTGAACCAGAATTGATAATTGCCGACGAACCAACAACCGCGCTTGATGTGACAATTCAGGCGCAAATTCTACTTTTATTAAAAGAGCTGCAAAGCGAATTTGATATGGGATTAGTGCTGATCACCCATGACCTCGGCGTGGTTGCGCGGATCGCGACGCGTGTTGCTGTAATGTATGCGGGACAGATCGTCGAGGAGGGAACGGCGAAGCAAATTTTTGAAAATCCACTTCATCCTTATACGCGTGGTCTTATGCGCTGTATTCCGGTTCCGGGTAAAACCAAACGCGGCACGCCACTTGGCTCAATTCCGGGAATGGTGCCATCATTGATTGGCGATTTTACCGGCTGCCGGTTTGCTGACCGCTGTGAACTAGCAGGGGATGTTTGCCGTCAAAGTGATGTTCCGCTTCGCGATCCAAATGGCAAGACGCAGGCATACCGCTGTATTCATAGTATCGAAATGCTGGCAAAAGGTGGGGTGGCATGATGGCTGAATTAATGATTGATGCAAAGGACGTCACCCGGAATTTTACAATCTCACGGGGCATGTTTCGTGGAAAGCAACAGCTAAAGGCGGTGAATGGGGTGGATTTGACGGTTGAGCGCGGCGAAGTGCTGGCGCTTGTTGGCGAGTCCGGCTGTGGAAAAACAACCCTTGCGAAAGTGCTTCTCGGCCTATTGCCGCAGACATCAGGAACGGTAGAACTATGTGGCCAGCCAATCAATGATGTACCGCGCTTGGCGTTGGCGCGAACCATCCAACCTATTTTCCAAGACCCCTATTCATCGCTCAATCCACGCAAAACTATTGGGTCGATCATCGCCTTACCAATGAAAGTGCAGGGCATTGCCGATCAAGACAGCATGCGCCGACGGGTCGAAGAAACAATGGATCTAGTTGGGTTGCCGCCGCGTCTTTATGATGCATTTCCAAATCAGCTGTCCGGTGGCCAGCGCCAGCGTGTTGCGATTGCACGTGCGTTGGTAAACCGGCCACAAATTGTCGTGTGTGACGAGCCAACATCGGCACTTGACGTTTCGGTGCAGTCACAAATTCTTAACCTGCTGAATGACCTTCGCAATGAATTGAATCTGACCTATATCATCATCAGTCATAATCTGGCGGTGGTTGAACATATCGCAACACGGGTGGCGGTAATGTATCTTGGCCGGATTGTCGAGATTGCTGAGACTGACACCTTATTCAAAGATCCACAACATCCCTATACGCGTGCCTTGTTGGATTCGGTGCTAACCCCGGATCCAAATATGGGCATTCCGAATAATCAACTTGGCGCCAGCTATCCAAACCCGATTGATCCGCCAACGGGCTGCTCTTTTCATCCGCGTTGTGTCAATGCCATGCCACATTGCGCCACTGTTGCCCCAAATGGAAAAGCTGACGGCGGGCATTATGTTGAATGCCATCTTTATGAT
>JABGTH010000106.1 GCA_018647275.1 Paracoccaceae bacterium | reverse complement strand
TCGTGCGGTGCTGTGAGACCCGATTAACGGCTTTTTGATACTTTTCTTTCTGTTGGCGTGTGACCATGTGGGTGACGATGCTTTTGGATTTGATCGGTGTCCATTCCCTTGGAATTTTCCAAGGTTTGGCCCCGTGGGAAAGAGAGTTTCGGATGAACAAGGCATTTAGTGACGGCGTGCTGTTGATGCTACCTGCGTTTGCGATTGGGTTGGATGTTTGGCCAAGTGGCGATGGCACTCCGGTTTGACCAGATATAATTGACTTGGCAGCATCCGGTGCGCGGTGCTGTTCAAGTCGCGATCCGTATGGACTGAGGGGGATGGTGCAGGCCTGCAATTGGTTTGCGGGCCTGCACTCAATGATTACCGCCCGCGGCGTTTGACCCCGCCGCGCATACCGCCGCGTCCCATTGTCGAACGGCCTGATGATTTCTTGGCGTCATCAACTGCTTTTTCAACATCGTACTGTCGCGCCATTGGATCAGCCGAAACGGTCAACTCAACAGCCTCAAGCCGTTTGACTTCATCACGCAGCTTTGCCGCTTCTTCAAACTCAAGGTTCTCTGCAGCTTTGCGCATATCTGTGCGCAATCCTTCAAGAACGGTCTGAAGGTTTCCGCCGGCAAGCGGGTTGTCGATTTTTGCAGTGATACGGGACTGATCGGTGTCCCCTTTGTAGAGGCCGGCCAAAATGTCTTCGACGTTCTTTTTGACGGTGTAGGGGGTGATGCCGTGTTCGACGTTATAGGCCTCTTGTTTGGCACGACGACGGTTGGTTTCACCCAACGCGCGTTCCATCGATCCCGTGATCCGATCCGCATACATGATTACGCGACCTTCGGCGTTACGTGCAGCACGGCCGATCGTTTGGACAAGCGAAGTTTCTGAGCGCAGAAATCCCTCTTTGTCCGCATCCAGGATGGCAACCAGTCCACATTCAGGAATGTCTAAACCTTCGCGCAGCAAGTTGATTCCGATAAGAACATCAAAGGCCCCAAGGCGCAGATCACGCAGGATTTCGATACGTTCAATTGTGTCGATTTCACTGTGCATATAGCGCACGCGAATGCCTTGTTCATGCATGTATTCTGTCAGGTCTTCTGCCATGCGTTTGGTCAAAGTGGTGCACAATGTGCGCATCCCTTGGGCCGTTACAATGCGGACTTCATCCAGTAAATCATCGACCTGCATTTCGACAGGACGGATTTCAACAGGTGGATCTAGAAGACCAGTTGGGCGAATGACCTGTTCAACAAACACGCCGCCCGTTTGTTCGATTTCCCACTTCGCAGGGGTCGCAGATACGAACACGGATTGTGGACGCATTGCATCCCATTCCTCGAACTTGAGGGGGCGGTTGTCCATGCAAGAGGGGAGGCGGAAGCCGTGTTCTGACAACGTCATCTTACGTCTAAAGTCGCCTTTATACATCCCGCCAATTTGGGGAACAGAAACGTGGGATTCATCCGCGAAAACAATGGCGTTGTCAGGGATGAATTCAAACAGCGTGGGGGGCGGTTCGCCCGGTGCACGACCCGTCAGGTAGCGTGAATAGTTTTCGATGCCGTTACACACGCCGGTGGCTTCTAGCATCTCAAGGTCAAAGTTGGTGCGTTGTTCTAAGCGTTGTGCCTCTAGTAGTTTGTTTTCACCAACCAACTGATCAAGACGATGACGCAGCTCTTTTTTGATGCTGATCAAAGCTTGGGACATCGCAGGTTTTGGCGTCACATAGTGGCTGTTCGCATAGACACGAATTTGTTCTATTTTGTCTGTTTTTTCGCCGGTCAGGGGATCAAATTCTGTGATGCTTTCAAGTTCATCGCCGAAGAACGACAGGCGCCACGCACGATCATCCAAGTGGGCAGGGAAGATTTCGAGCGCATCACCGCGTACACGGAATGAGCCGCGGAAAAATGCAGCGTCGTTGCGTTTATATTGTTGGGCGACCAAATCTGCGATCACTTGGCGTTGATTATATTCGCCACCAACTTTCAAATCCTGCGTCATTGCACCGTAGGTTTCGACCGACCCAATGCCGTAAATACATGACACAGAGGCAATGATAATAACGTCATCACGTTCCAACAAGGCTCGCGTGGCAGAGTGGCGCATACGGTCGATCTGTTCGTTGATCTGGCTTTCTTTTTCGATAAAAGTGTCAGAACGAGCAACGTAGGCTTCTGGCTGATAATAATCATAGAAACTGACAAAGTATTCGACGGCGTTGTCGGGAAAAAAACCTTTGAATTCGCCATAAAGCTGGGCAGCCAAAGTTTTGTTTGGGGCAAGGATAATCGCTGGTCGTTGGGTCGCCTCGATTACCTTGGCGATGGTGAATGTTTTCCCTGTACCCGTGGCCCCCAGCAAAACCTGATCGCGATCACCGTCGGCAATCCCTGCAACAAGTTCCTTGATTGCGGTTGGTTGGTCACCTGCTGGCGTGAACTCGGTCTCAAGGACAAAAGGGCGCCCCCCTTCAAGTTTAAGTCGATTGCGGACATCGCCAGAAATTGCGCCCATTTCGGCGGTGGCTTGGTCGGAGTTGGCATAGGGCATATTCGACTCGCTTTCACAGACACATTTGATTTGTTTCTTGGCCGCTTCAAGGGGGTGAAGTGGCTTGCTGACAGAAACAGTCAGTAGCGTTGAGTGTTCTGAAGGGGTCTAGCACCTGAAATCTGCGGCTAACAGTCAGATAACACGTATGTTCTAAGTCCGCTGACCTTATCGGGGTCGGGTTTTAGATGGTAGAAACTATGACCCTAAAAGGTGACTTGCCCTAAGGTGCGAAATTTCGGATACGTGTAGCGATCACAAATCGGAGTTAACCCCATGCGCGCACGCATTTTTCAACCTGCCAAGACTGCAATGTCATCTGGAACAGCCAAAACAAAAGGCTGGGTTTTGGAGTTCACACAAGAAAGCGCACGTTCGGTTGATCCTTTGATGGGATGGACATCATCCAGTGATACGCAAAGCCAAGTGCGCCTGAACTTTGACAGCAAAGAAGACGCTGTTGAGTACGCGATTGAGAACGGGATCGAGGCGCAAGTTCAAGAACCGAACAAGCGTAAAGTTAATATTCGTCCAAATGGATACTCAGAGAATTTTGCCACGGCCCGCCGTGGGGCGTGGACGCATTAGAAACTTCGAACAGAGGTGATAAAATGTTAACGCATTGCACTGATCGTTGAGATAATCTCTCAAATTTAAATTAATTGATTAAGGCGGCTTGTTGGCCGTCTTTTTACTTTCTGATCTGTTGGAGTAATCGCATGACTATTACACATCTCGTTACACATTCGGGTGGCTTTCACGCTGATGAATTGTTGTCCTCTGTCATTTTGACACGGCTATTTCCGCAAGCTGAATTGATCCGCACACGTGACAATGACTGGGTCACGCCATCATCGGATAAAATCATCTACGACGTTGGCCGTGATTATAACGCTGAAGCGCAAATCTTTGACCACCACCAGCGTCCAAACCCGCTGCGAGACGATGAGCAGCCTTACAGCTCCTTCGGCTTGATCTGGGCGCAATATGGTCGTGCGTACCTGACGGCTATGAACGTGCCTACTGAAAACATTGAGGCAATCCATGATAAATTTGATTCCAAATTTGTCCTGCCAATTGATCTTTTGGACAATGGTGCAATGGAACCCTCTGTCGCTGGCCCGCTCTCGATCCTGACACTGCCTGCACTTTTGGGCAGCCTAAAGCCGGTTTTTGATGACACTTCCGAGACGGCTGATGATGATGCATTCATGGCAGCGCTTCCAATTGCACGTAGCTTTATTGAAGCATCAATCGGCAATTTTGCGGCCAAAGCGCGTGCCCAGGGTCTGGTTCTTGAAGCAATTGAAAAAGCAGGTGCATCGCCAATTTTGGAACTGCCGATGGGCATGCCATACCGTTCGGCCCTTGATCAGGCGGGTGCGGATCACATCCTATTCGTCGTGACACCACGTGGCGACGACTGGACGATTGGTGGGATCAAGCTTTCAAATGAGACTTTTGAAAACCGCGCTGATCTGCCTGCATCATGGGCGGGTTTGACGAATGGCGCGCTTGAGGCGGCTTGTGGTGTTAAGGGGGCGAAATTCTGTCACAACGCCCGCTTTATTGCCGTGGCTGACACACGCGAGGGCATCTTGGAGATGGCTCGCTTGGCCGTTGCTGAGGTCCAGTAGGGGCCAACCTTAAGGTTATAGATTTCGGGTGTATTTTGTTGTTTGATTGCGCCATCGGGCAACAAGGGAATATGATCCGTGACCGATCTGCAAACGCAAATTGAATCCTCAACATCTGATGACGTTCGGGCTGTGCT
>JABGTH010000336.1 GCA_018647275.1 Paracoccaceae bacterium | reverse complement strand
ATAAACCGATAGTATCGCAAGGACGGCTAAAATTGATGTGATCATCATGATTATGATCAGTGGATAGGCACCAGTTTCGGGTTTGAGCAAGAACACTGCGAGCGATGCAAGTCCCGCGCCCCCACCAATCATAATTGCGCCGCCCAATCCCGAGGCGGTACCTGCGAGATGCGGGCGTACCGATAGCATGCCTGCGGTTGCGTTCGGGATCACCATCCCGTTGCCAAGGCCAACGAATGTCATAAGGCCAAAGAAAGTCACGGCTGATCCGAGGCCAACCAGGAACAATACCAGCATCAAGACGGTGCCAGCCGTGACTGCGATTGCACCCCAGAGGATCAGTTTATTCACGCCCAAACTCTTGGCGTTACGGCCCGTATACCAGTTGCCCACAAAATACCCGACAGCGGGGGCACCAAAGAAGATGCCAACCCATTTGGGTGACATGTCAAACACGTCTGAGCCGACAAAAGGCCCACCACCTAGGTAGGCAAAGAACGCGCCCGAGCTGAAGGCCGAGGCAAGGCAGTAGCCCCAAAACCGTTTTGATTTCAGGAGTTCTGGGTATTCTCTGAATTGCTGTGAAAGCGTCAATCCTGATGGTTTCGCGGTTTCGCCAAGGTCGCGCCAGACAAGTACAAAAAGGGCAGCACCCATTATGAGGAAGGCCCAGAAGATTGCGTGCCAGCCAAAGAATTCGTCCAATATACCGCCGATTGCGGGACTGATCATCGGAACGACGGCCATACCCATTGTTACATAGGCAAGCATTGAAGCGGATTGTTCTTGGTCGAATGAATCCCGAATGACTGCACGACTTAGAACCATACAAACGGCTATAGCGGCTTGGACCATTCGAAATAACAGGAACGTAACTATACTGTTGGAAAAGAGGCACCCAATGGTCGCTACGAGAAAGACCGCGATCCCAACCAGGAGAACTGGACGACGTCCAAAACGGTCAGAAATTGGTCCGATGAAGATTTGCAGTGTTGCGCTTATGATCAGGAACAATGGCACCGACAGCGCCATGATCGCATTCGAAACACCGAAATACTCCGACATGTGTGGGAGGCTTGGCAAAAACATATTCATTACCATCGCCGACATGCCTGCCAGAACGATCAGTGTGAATATATGCGGTGGGGTATTGCGATCCATAAAGCGGGTCTTGGGTTTATTTTCCATGTAAAAGAGGTATGTAGCTTGCTGAGTGATGTCCACTAGGGGCGAGAAAATAGGCGGTATTTTTGCAACTTTGCAGTTTGCAGAATTGGATCTGAATAGTATTTGCAAATATTCCGAATGACTCTTTGGTCTGGGTACAAGCCTTGATACACTATGAGAAATTCGCAAGCGGGGCTGAAGATGAAAGATATCCTTACAGAACTGAATGACCGTCGTGCCCAAGCGCGCCTTGGTGGTGGTCAAAAACGCATTGATGCACAGCATGCACGTGGCAAACTGACAGCGCGCGAGCGCATCGATTTGCTGTTGGACGAGGGCTCCTTCGAAGAGTTCGATATGTTCGTTAGCCATCGTTGTACTGATTTTGGTATGGAAAATCAAAAACCTGCGGGTGATGGCGTTGTTACGGGCTGGGGCACAATTAATGGCCGTATGGTCTATGTCTTTTCCCAAGATTTCACAGTGTTTGGCGGTTCATTGTCTGAAACCCACGCTCAGAAAATCTGTAAAATCCAAGATATGGCGATTCAAAATGGCGCGCCAATTATTGGCATCAACGACTCTGGTGGTGCGCGAATCCAAGAAGGTGTTGCGTCGCTTGCGGGCTATGCTGAGGTGTTCCAACGCAATGTTCTGGCCTCTGGTGTCGTTCCACAGATCAGCTTGATCATGGGGCCTTGTGCTGGTGGCGCTGTTTATTCTCCTGCGATGACCGATTTTATATTCATGGTAAAAGACACGTCTTATATGTTCGTAACTGGACCGGACGTTGTTAAAACAGTCACCAACGAAGTTGTCACTGCTGAGGAATTGGGCGGGGCCTCAACCCATACCAAGAAGTCATCCGTGGCCGACGGTGCGTTTGAGAATGATGTAGAGGCATTGGCCGAAGTGCGCCGCCTTGTAGATTTCTTGCCGTTATCGAACCGTGAGAAACCACCGGTTCGCCCGTTCTTTGATGAGCCGGGTCGTGTTGAGTTATCCCTTGATACGTTGATCCCAGAGAATGCGAATACGCCTTACGACATGAAAGAGCTTATTCATAAACTTGCGGACGAAGGTGATTTTTATGAAATTCAAGAAGATTTTGCTAAGAACATCCTGACTGGTTTCATTCGTCTAGAAGGCAGTACCGTTGGTGTTGTCGCCAACCAACCAATGGTTTTGGCAGGTTGCTTGGACATAGACAGCTCACGCAAAGCGGCGCGTTTTGTGCGTTTCTGTGATGCTTTTGAGATTCCAATTCTAACACTCGTAGACGTCCCTGGTTTCTTGCCTGGTACCAGCCAAGAATACGGCGGTGTAATTAAACACGGAGCCAAGTTGTTGTTCGCTTACGGCGAAGCAACAGTGCCTAAGGTCACTGTTATTACACGCAAAGCTTATGGCGGGGCCTATGACGTTATGTCATCCAAGCACCTGCGTGGTGACTTTAACTATGCGTGGCCGACGGCTGAAATCGCAGTGATGGGTGCCAAAGGCGCGACTGAAATTATTCACCGCGCTGATCTGGGTGACTCAGACAAAATAGCGATACATGCTGCTGAATATGAAGAACGTTTTGCCAATCCATTTGTGGCGGCTGAACGTGGCTTTATCGATGAAGTTATTCAACCGCGCTCAACACGTAAACGCGTAAGCCGTGCGTTTGCATCGCTTCGTGGTAAATCGCAGAAGAACCCGTGGAAAAAACACGACAATATCCCGCTCTGATCGATGAAAAAAGGCTGGCATATTACGAAGGATGACGGGCAGGTGACGGTATCACGTCAGCTTCCCGCTCGTTTTGATGTCTCTGCAAATACGCAGTTGGCAGGTGGCAGTGCTGTGCGTATCGCCATGCAAGTTCGCCAAGATATGTGGCGTGCGCTGCAGGGTTTGCGGGGCTTTTCACCTGTTGTTCAGGTGACATCAGTCGATGGCGCATTGAACATTGAGGCTGGTGGTCGTGTAATGGGTAATGTGGCGTCAAATTTGGAAGCAGATATTCAAACGGTTTTGGAAAATCCCGATAACCGTGCGCGTTGGTTGAAATGCGCAGGATATCAAAGATTTAAGGGTGCTGTATAATGTCGCTATTACGTCGGTGTTGCATCGGTGCAATTGCAAGTTTGTTTTCTTTAACGGTTCCTTTTGTGGTTGCGGCAAAAAACATGCCTTCGGGCCAGTCTGTGACCTTGCGTGAAGTGCTAGTTGATACTGTGGATGGTGAGAACTGGCTTCGTTTTCGTTTTGTCGCGCCCTCAATAAACAAGGATACGGGCGGTGTGGCTTATGACAATGCTTTTGAAGATATCCAACATCTTTGCACTGAAATCGTGGTGCCTTACATCGCTGAATATGACCTGAAAAGTGATTTGGTTGTTGTCTCGATTGCGGATCAAAAAAATGAGTTTGGAGAAACGAACCCGGAAACAACACAGTTTTTTGAAGCATTTCGGGTCAAGAATAATATCTGTATCTGGGAGGCATTATGATGCATCCACAAGATGTTGCGACAGAGGCATTGCCCAGAGTCCGTTATGAGACTTTCGAGGCACAAGTCCGCCGATTAGAATCGGGCGGATATATTTCAAACAAGGATTCCACTATGTTGCCTGCAGGGATTTCCCAAGAGCCCCATACCTCAAGTAAAGGTGCGTCGACACATTCCGTGTCAAAGCCCCAATTTAAAAGTGACAGGAGACTTAGATGTCAAAGAGCATCAAACTATTGGCAACATTCGGCTTTATCGCTGTCGTTGCTGCCTGTGCGCGCGAGCAGCAGGTCGAAGAATTTGTCGTCATTGATCCAGCCTCAATTTCGGTTGAGCCAGTGCACACAGGCAAATACAAGTAATACACTTACGGGGCGGGCGTTTGCGCCCACCCCGACCACACCCCTTATTGATGATCAAGTGGCGGGGGGGGCGGCATCATGCTGAAACATCGCGGTTTCCCGGGCCGACTTCGGGGCACAGATTTCCAATTCACATTACGCCGCGCTAATCCTAAAGGGGCGACCGCACTCGCACGCCGCGAGCGTAAGAATGACCGCAAACCGGCAGACCGCCGTGCTGATGCAGGGTTCATGGAAGCATTGTGGGAACAGTTTGGCGAGCATCCGTTTGAGCGTGGAAATCTAGATGCAGGACGCTTGTCTTGGTTGTTTGGTCGTGAGGTCATTCCGGCTGGCGATAACTTTGATCCGGAAGACTATGACGCATTGCTCATCATAGACGTGAACATTGCGCGCGCAAGTTTTCCAGAAGCGATTGGGGAATAGGCGCAATGTTGCTGCAACCTGCCATAAACCAGCAAAGCTTAGCCGATTTTCGCGCTTTGAATATGTGTGGGTTGGCGGGATGGGCATCGGCGTGCAACCCTAGGCATGTACAGCCTGCGCCCAGAAACCGCTCATGTGAGTGCACAAGTTTGCGTACCCCTTCCCCTTATGGGCAGCTCAAGTGTTTTAGTCTTGGGTTGCCCAGTTTTTTTGTACGCAACACTATGATATTGCGTGTTTTTACCGAAATGAGCATGTGCTATAATTCTGTGTTACAGTGCGTTGCGAACCTGTCATCTGTTTCTTCGAATGAGGAAATAGGAGAACAGAGATGCCAATCGAGCTATACATCGCCGCGATTGGTGTCAGTGCAACCCTTGCCGGTTGTGGAAAAACAGGAACAGACCAAGCCTTGCTTGGTGGAGCAGCGGGTGCTGGTTTGGCCGTCGTTACTGATGCTAATCCGGTCAAAGGTGTTGTCATTGGCGCAGCAAGAAATTTTCTTTACTGTCAAACCTACCCAAATAAGTGCAACTGAAAAGTGTAATGTTTCGCGGCAACAACGTTCAGTCTTTAGTTTACGTGATGTTAAATCGCATCAGTTTGTGCTGTGGTTTCCTCAATGGGCGAAAACAGCCCTGTTTAGAGGAAGTTATTATGAAACGAGTGATCAGCATTTTTGCAGTTTCAGCAATTTTGCTGACCGGTGCATGTACGAAGCCAGAAGGCGCATCCACCCGCGGAGAAATTTTGCTGTTAGAACCGCTGACCGCAGAGTAACAATGCTACGCCTTCGGGCGATTAGCAAACAAGAAAACGCATCGATCGTCCCGCTTACGTGGGGCGGATTTTGCGTTGTTCGATCCCCTTCCAGTCCCGCCATATTGAAAAGGACATCACATGTTCAATAAAATCCTGATCGCCAACCGTGGCGAGATCGCCTGCCGTGTTATCAAAACTGCTCGCAAAATGGGTATTGGTACTGTCGCCATCTATTCTGATGCTGATAAGCAGGCTTTGCATGTGCAAATGGCCGATGAAGCAATCCACATCGGCCCACCCCCAGCCAACCAGTCCTACATTGTTATTGATAAGGTGATGGAAGCGGTCAAAACCTCGGGTGCCCAAGCGGTGCATCCAGGGTATGGTTTCTTGTCCGAAAACTCCAAGTTCGCCGAGACTTTGGCGGCTGAGGGCGTGGCCTTTGTTGGCCCACCAGTTGGTGCGATTGAGAAGATGGGGGACAAGATCACCTCCAAGAGGATCGCCCAAGACGCGGGTGTGTCTACGGTCCCCGGTTACATGGGTTTGATTGAGGACGCGGATGATGCGGTCAAAATTTCCAATCAGGTTGGTTATCCTGTGATGATCAAGGCCTCTGCCGGTGGTGGTGGTAAGGGTATGCGCATTGCGTGGAATGACGCAGAGGCCCGTGAGGGGTTCCAATCGTCAAAGAATGAGGCCGCCAATTCCTTTGGTGATGATCGCATTTTCATCGAGAAATTCATCACCCAGCCACGCCACATCGAAATTCAGGTTCTGTGTGACAGCCACGGTAATGGTATCTATTTGGGCGAACGCGAGTGTTCTATTCAGCGCCGTCAGCAAAAGGTCGTTGAAGAAGCACCATCCCCGTTTTTGGATGACAAAACTCGCCGTGCGATGGGTGAGCAGGCTGTGGCATTGGCCCAAGCTGTTGATTACGCATCGGCTGGAACGGTTGAGTTTATTGTTGATGGCGACAAGAATTTTTTCTTCCTAGAGATGAACACACGCTTGCAGGTGGAACACCCTGTGACCGAATTGATCACCGGTGTTGATTTGGTGGAACAGATGATCCGCGTCGCCAATGGCGAAGCGCTGACCATTTCCCAAGACGACGTGCAGCTGAACGGCTGGGCGATTGAAAACCGTCTCT
>JABGTH010000220.1 GCA_018647275.1 Paracoccaceae bacterium | reverse complement strand
GATTAACTTTGTCGCCTGATATGCTGTTTTTATTTAGATATTCGGTCCACGACTTAGCAAGAAATTCGGGCTGATAAGCCATCGGTTTAGGAGCCTTATCGAAACGACGTACCAATTCTGCCGTATGGGCGTCATCGCCTTTAATCCACAGTGGTAAACAATTGGCACTCAATTCAGACATCAATGCATCACTGTCGTCTGTCGCTTCAACCCACTCGCAAATGGAGCCACCTGTGTCACAGATAAAATGTGGATAGCCATAAAGGTTGGTTCCGCGATCCGCGAAATACGCAGTGTCATTCAGCGCTGCTATCTCTGCTGTGCGGAACTGTTCCTGACGCTCTTTATATTCTTCAATGCTAAGTCCCCCAAGGGACAGATCGCCGGGCTTGCCCAAATATGTTGATACAGCGCCCAGGTCATGGGTATGTACATTGGGTGCCAAATAGATTGCATCCTGACGGAGCATTTCGCGTAAGTATGGGTGATCCATCGCTGCTTTGATGCACGAATTGACAATGTATTCGCCCATGTAACGCGTGCCGATGCGGTAATCGATGCTATAGTGGAACCAATCGCCGGTGTCGCGCAGGATAGTGGACATGTGCGTTTTGCCCAAACCAGACATGCCAAAAACCATAACCCGTTTGTTCTGGGAGGCGGTCCATGCGTCTTTGGTTGGGTAAAGCATTGTGAAATCCTGCGAAAATACTGTTGCTCTGTCCTAAACCGCTGATGGTTTTGGGTCAATCACTTGGCAATCGTGTTACCGACGCAGTGCTTTCCAAACCCGCCCATCCAAGATGATCAAACCGACGGCCAAAATGACAAATCCAACAAAAGCATTTGCCGACAGTTTTTCACCTAAAACAACAGCACCAAGCGTGATGGCAATTGGGGCGACCAACAGCGTGACCAACATCAGGTTACCGCTGCCAGCCATGGCTAAAACGCGGTAATACAACAAGTAAGCCGCAGCTGTTGCAATCACCGCGTAATACCCAATTGCGACCAGTGTTCGGGGTTTCAGATCGAAGGTTGGCAGGCCCTCAACAAAATAAACCAAAGGCAGCATTATGACAGTGGCGCCGGTCAACATACCTGCGGCTGCCAATTGCGGGGGCATTCCTACCAGATTTTTGCGCGCCCAAACACCTGCAACAGCATAAGCGACTGTGCCACCGATTACGGCAAGCTGGGCTAAACTGCGCAAATCGAAATTTTTGAAGTTCTCAAGGCCAATCGCGACTGCAACCCCAAAGAAGCCTAACACCACACCAATTATCTTGCGTGGCGTCAAACGTTCGTCTGAAAAGAAAAGTGCCGCCATGACGACACCAACAACGGCGGTAAAGGCGTTCAGGATTGAGGTTAGGCCCGATTCAATATAAAGCTGCCCCCAAGCCATCAAAATAAACGGAATGACGTTGTTCAGCAATCCCATCACAAGAAATGCAAACCATATTCTATGATTTTGGGGCAGGGGAATGCGCATCATCGCAACTACGACCCATAAAACCAACATGGCCAATGTTACGCGATGTGCCACGGACATCAGGGGCGATATTTCATCAAGGGCTATGCGAATGGATAAGAACGATCCACCCCATATCAGTGCAAGCACCAGCATTTCAGCCCATGCGCGGCCAGAGAGGGATTTTTGATCAGTCATGGCGCGACACTAGTGACTGTGCCGCGCCATGGGTACCCGTTTTTTGCGGGTTCTTTATTAGAACGTGTAGGCTGCAGATACGCCGACTGAAACCGCGGAGTTGTCAGAAAAGCTTGCAACTGGAGTTTGGGCCGCGCCAACAGTTGCAGTTGTATCGCCCAGCTTAGTGTCGCGAACGCCTGTTGTTACTTTATACGCGTCGTTTGTTTAGACTGCAGCAAGGGCAAGGCTCTTGTTGCCACCAGTTGGAGATAAGTCAGACGCAGTTGCTGCGGTGCCTCCACCTGACTGGCCGTACACCCATGAGCGCCCATTCCCTGTGTGCTGATTTCTTTCGATGACGAGATATGGGGAGACATTAAAAAGCAACCTTTACCCTAGGGTGCTCTGCATAAAAAATGGGAGGTTTGCGAACATTGTCGCAACACGGCAACACGACTTCATTTCAAGGTAGTAGGATCGCGTGTTTCGGACCAAATGTTCAAATAGTTGCCGGCGAATATGATCCCTGCACCCAAAAGGACCCATAGATCCAACGCTTCGCCGTAAACGAGCATTCCAATAATCGCGATGACGGGCAGGCGAACAAAATCAATAGGTACTACAACGGTTGCTGGAGCAATCGCCAACGCGTTGGTGATGCAGAAGTGTGCAAGCAATCCAGCCACCCCAATCAAAACAAGCCAAGGCAGTGTTTCCGTATTTGGCAGCGCTATGTCGCCATCATAGCCAGCCGTAACAAGCCCAAATCCCAGTTGTAAAACGGTCAAATAGAATAGGATGCATGTAATCGATTGTGTACGCGTCAAACGTTTGGTGAAAATGATTGTGAACGCAAAGAAAATCGCTGATGACGCTGCCATAGTGACGCCGGCGTTAACCCCGGCCATGTCCGGACGGGTTACGACCAAAACGCCCAAGAATCCCATCAATGCTGCGACAGCGCGGACCAAGGTGATACGTTCGCCTAGTATTAGGGGACTTAAAAGGATCACCCAGATAGGCGAGGTAAATTCCAACGCAAAAACTTGTGCCAATGGGATTACGGTCACAGCATAAAACCAAAGATTTTGGCCGATGAAGTGCATAATATTGCGGAAGAAATGTAGGCTGAATTGCTCGCGATTGATCTGACGCCACGTGCCGAATGCGATAGCTGCAAAAGCCACAATAATTACGCCTACAGCACTGCGAAAAAGCATTATTTCAAAGGTATCGAGAGCAAAGCTAACTTCGCGCCCTGCGACAGCCATAGTGGAGAAGGATGCAATTGCACCTAACATCCATACGGCGGCTTTTAGGACAGGGTTCATCAGTTATTGCTTTGTCACTGGAGCCGAGAGTTGGCTTGGGATCATTCCCACTCAATTGTACCTGGTGGTTTTGATGTGATGTCATATGTCACACGATTAATTCCCGGAACTTCGTTAATAATCCGCGTTGCGGTTTCGCCAAGGAATTCGTGGCTGAACGGAAAATAATCCGCTGTCATCCCGTCCACCGAGGTCACCGCACGCAGGGCGCAGGCAAAATCATAGGTACGGCCGTCGCCCATAACCCCAACGGTTTTCACCGGTAGGATTGCAACGAAAGCTTGCCAGATGTCGTCATACAGACCGTGTTTGCGGATTTGGTCGATATAAACCGCGTCTGCTTCACGCAGGATTTCCAGTTTCGGACGTGTGATCTCACCCGGGCACCGGATCGCTAGACCTGGGCCAGGGAAGGGGTGACGCCCGATGAAACCAGTAGGAAGACCAAGCTCTCGGCCAAGCTCACGCACTTCGTCTTTGAACAATTCGCGCAACGGCTCAACCAGCTTAAGGCCCATCTTTTCAGGTAAACCACCCACATTGTGGTGCGATTTGATGGTCACGGATGGACCGCCAGAAAAGGATACAGATTCGATGACGTCAGGGTACAGCGTACCTTGGGCCAAGAATTTAGCACCGCCTACTTCCGCCGCATGTTTCTGGAACACGTCAATGAACAGCTTGCCAATAATTTTGCGTTTGGTTTCTGGATCGCTTTGGCCATCCAATTCGCCCAAAAACAGCTCGCGTTCGTCCGCATAGATAAACGGCATGTTGTAGTTGTCGCGGAACATGGTGATGACTTCTTCGGCTTCACCTTTGCGCAGCAACCCATTGTTAACAAATACGCAAGTCAGTTGATCTCCGATGGCTTCGTGGATCAAAACAGCGGCTACTGAACTGTCGACACCGCCTGAAAGGCCACAGATAACTTTCGCATCACCGACTTGTTCACGGATTTTGGCAATTGCCTCTTCGCGATAAGCGCCCATTGTCCAATCGCCTTTGAACCCTGCCATCTTAACAAAGTTCTCGTATAATTTCGCGCCGTTTGGCGTGTGGTGAACTTCAGGGTGGAACTGCACCGCAAAGAAGTTGCGTGAAGTATCAGCAATGATCGCAAATGGCGCGTTCGGGGAGGTGCCATAAACCTCGAAACCCGGTGCGATTTTGGACACGTGATCGCCGTGGCTCATCCAGACTTGTTCTTTGTCGTCTTCAAACCAGCCATCAAGCAGGGCCAGTTTTTCAGCTTCTGGCGTCACAAACGCACGACCAAATTCTGCAGTGCCATGGCCGCTTTCGACCTTACCACCCAAGACTTCCATCATCACTTGTTGACCATAGCAAATTCCTAGGATCGGAACATTCAGATCAAACACAGTTGATGGCGGGCGCGGCGACCCTTCATCGATGACAGAGGCTGGACCGCCCGAAAGGATCACAGCTTTTGGCGCGAATTCGGCCAAGAACGCGTCTGTCACGTTCTGATAAGGGTGAATTTCGCAATAGACATTCAGTTCACGTAGGCGACGCGCAATTAATTGCGTCACTTGGCTACCAAAGTCGATGATGAGAAGGCGGTCATGTATGTTTGTCATGCGTTCTGCAATATGCAGATGTCGAGGGGCTGGCAAGTGTTGGAGGGCTGCTTTGCGGTTCGAATGGGTATGTTTTTGCCAGGAACCGAATTCGCAGCGCGAAGATGTCGCTTTTTTCCCCGCATCGCCGCAAATTCAGGGTGACATGGGGCGGCACTCAGGTATCAGCCAATCAAGCAATGTCGATACAAAAGGGGATCATCATGTCTGAATCAGCAACTCCAGCAAGACGCGGACGCGGTGGCGGCGGTGCAGCACGTCGTGCAGCACGAACAGCAGTGTCTTTTGAAACGGCAAAATACATCGAACGCAATATCCCAAACTTTGAGGTTCTGACCGAAGAAGCGCTTTGCATCATTGAGGCAAACGCCGAACAGATCCTTGAAGAAGTTGGCGTTAACTTCCCTGATAACCCTGCTGCTCTAAAACGTTGGGCAGATGCGGGTGCAGACATTGACGGCGAACGGGTTCGTATTCCAAAAGGTCTAGCGCGCAAACTATGTGCAACAGCGCCCTCTAAGTTCACCCAACATGCCCGCAACCCAGAACGCAATGTCGAAATTGGTGGCCGAAATCTGGTGCTTGCTCCGGTTTATGGCCCTCCATTTGTGCGTGACGCAAAAGGTGGGCGCCGTTATGCAACCATCGGGGATTTTCAGAAATTCGTGAAACTGGGCTATATGTCCAAATGGTTGCATCACTCTGGTGGTACGGTATGCGAGCCTACAGATGTGCCAGTGAATAAACGTCACTTGGACATGCTGCACGCCCACATGACCCTGTCAGACAAGCCGTTCATGGGGTCCGTGACAGAGCCATCCCGCGCCCAAGACAGCGTAGACATGGCCAGTATCCTGTTTGGCAAAGACTTTGTTCAAGAAAACACAGTCATGACCAGCCTGATCAACATCAACTCACCGATGACGTTTGATGACGTTATGATGGGTGCGCTTGAAGTTTATGCGCAAAACAATCAGGCCTGTATCGTTTCGCCGTTTATCGTTGGCGGGGCTATGGCACCGGTTTCTGTTGCAGGCACGTTGACCCAAGTTATGGCCGAGGCTTTGGCTGGCATTGCATACAGCCAATTGATCCGTCCCGGTGCCCCAGTAATTATGGGTGCCTTTGTGACGTCTATCGATATGAACTCTGGCGCGCCAACCTTCGGCACACCTGAGGCCGCGCACATTACATACGGGGCAGGGCAGTTGGCACGCCGTATGGGATTGCCATATCGTTCATCCGGTGGGTTTACTGGATCGAAACTGCCTGATGCGCAGGCTGCGTATGAAACAGCCAATAGCCTGAACATGGGCCTTTTGGCTGGTGTGAACTTTATGCTGCACTCTTGCGGTTGGCTTGAAGGTGGATTGGTCAGCTCGTTCGAGAAGTTCGTAATGGACGCTGATCAGTTGGGTGCGTTGCATCACCTCGCACGCGGCGTTGAAATTGACGAGAACGCACAAGCTATGGATGCGATCCGCGAAGTTGGGCCCGGTGGGCACTTCCTGGGCTGCGCGCACACGCAAGCTAACTTTAAGGATGCGTTCTGGAAGTCAGACCTGTTGGACTACAAACCATTCGAGACATGGGAGGATGAGGGCGCGCGCGATACGCAATCATTGGCAACTGCCCGTGTTGAGAAAATGTTGTACGACTATGTTCAGCCGCCATTGGATCAAGGCATTG
>JABGTH010000132.1 GCA_018647275.1 Paracoccaceae bacterium | reverse complement strand
TCAACTCAGCGAAGATGAGCGGATGATCCAAGCATCTGCGGCTGCTTATGCGTCAGAAAAACTGGCACCACGCATAATCGATGCCTTCGCCAATGAGGTCACTGACAGAAGCATTTTTTCAGAGATGGGCGAGATGGGTCTTTTGGGCGTAACTCTGCCAGAAGAATATGGCGGCCTAGGCGGGTCCTACGTCAGCTACGGGCTAGTTGCCCGTGAGGTTGAGCGGATCGACAGTGGTTACCGCTCTATGATGTCTGTTCAATCCAGTCTCGTGATCTATCCGATCTATGCCTACGGTTCAGAAGAACAGCGCCGCAAGTATCTTCCAAAGTTGGCATCTGGCGAATGGGTTGGTTGCTTTGGCTTGACCGAACCTGATGCGGGCAGTGACCCTGCTGGGATGAAGACAGTCGCCAAGAAAACCGACAGCGGTTACGTCATCAGTGGCTCCAAAATGTGGATTTCAAACGCTCCAATCGCGGATGTATTCGTGGTTTGGGCCAAGTCAGAGGAGCACGGCGGCAAGATCCGGGGATTTGTTCTTGAAAAAGGAATGAAGGGGCTGTCTGCGCCTAAGATCGGTAACAAACTTTCATTGCGTGCATCCATTACAGGCGAAATTGTGATGGAAGGCGTTGAAGTTGGCGAAGATGCTTTGTTGCCAAATGTTCAAGGGCTTAAAGGCCCGTTCGGCTGTTTGAACCGTGCGCGTTACGGCATCGCATGGGGCGCGATGGGCGCTGCAGAATTCTGCTGGCATGCGGCACGTCAGTACGGTTTGGACCGCAAACAGTTCAACAAGCCACTGGCTGGTACGCAATTGTTCCAGAAGAAATTGGCAGACATGCAAACAGAGATTTCATTGGGCCTTCAGGGCGCATTACAGGTTGGTCGCCTTATGGATCAAGCGAATGCTGCCCCTGAAATGATCTCGATCATCAAGCGTAACAACTGTGGCAAGGCGCTCGATATTGCGCGCATGTCGCGCGACATGCACGGTGGCAATGGCATCAGTGGCGAATTCCAAGTGATGCGTCACATGATGAACCTAGAGACAGTGAACACCTATGAAGGAACGCATGATGTACATGCCTTGATCTTGGGTCGTGCCCAAACGGGTATTCAAGCGTTCTTTTAAACGACTTAAGCGCGGGCCTCTGTCACTAGAGGCTCGCGTTCACCCGCGCGAATAACGTCTGGGTCATAGGCCTGGCGCGCAAAGACCTCGCGCACCATGGGTGCGAAAAAATCGATGGATAAAGTGTCGTAATCTGGGTCAAAGCTAGATTGATCCCAGCGTTCGCAAAATGACGCACAATCATCGAAATAGATGTGACCTGCGAATTGGTCTCTCTTGTTCGGGTTCCCGCCAACGTGGTGTCCATAGTAAACCATTTGGAAATCCCCATGCGCCTGGACGCACCAGCTGCATTGTTCGCGTACAAAGGGGCGTAATATGGCTGCTGCGTATTCGTCGTGATTGTAGGGGGCATAGATGTCGCCGATGTCGTGTAGTAACGCGCAAACAACCCAATCAATATCGGCCCCATCGCGCCATGCACGGGTGGCGGATTGCAACGAGTGACCAAGGCGTGTGATCTTGTAACCTGATAACCCCTCATCCAAATCCACAAGTGCCTGAAGAAGTTTGTCAGCAGTGCCTTTGGCGTGCTCAGTCTCATGTTTCGTAAGGAATGCGTATTCCTCTGCCGTGCCATCTTTCATCTGGGTGAAGTTAACTGTTTTACTCATGCACATGATCCTTTTGCTGGCGATACATTGGATGTCAGATCGTGCCAGCACAAGCCATTTTCTAATGGGCATTATTTACCATATGGGTGCCCGAAACGCAGTGCCTGCTGCAGATACTAAACGTCACACCCGAGAATTTGGGGTTGGCGCTAGACATGTCAGCGCACGTCGCTAGTGTCCATTTTTGAAAGTTCATTTGCTTGGGAGCAGACGCATGGAAAAGTTCGGAAAAAGCCAACCGGTAAAACGGGTTGAAGATGTGCGTTTTCTGGTCGGACAAGGCCGCTATGTGGATGATATCGCGCCTGCCGATGCATTGAACGCATTCTTCTTTCGCTCTCCAGTAGCACATGCCGTTATAACCGAGCTTGATGTAGATGATGCGCGCGAAGCCGAAGGTGTTCACGCGGTGCTAACCTGTGTGGACCTTGAAGCAGCAGGCATGAACCTAGAAATGGCTGCGGTTCTTGTGAAGAACCGTGATGGAAGCCAAGGGGCAGCAACCAGCCGTACGATGCTAGCCAAGGATCGCTTGCGTTTTGTTGGTGAGCCGATTGTGGCTGTGATTGCAGATACGTTGGCCCAAGCGCGTGATGCAGCTGAATTGATTGTGCTGGATTATGACGAACTGCATGCAAAGATGGATCTTAAAGCGGGCGGCGAAACCCTGCATGAAACAGCGCCCGACAATGTCGCGTTTGACTGGGGTATGGGTGACGAGGCAGCAACCAATGCAGCGTTTGAGAAAGCGGCACATGTTGTCAGTCTAGATGTTGGCGATAACCGCATCATCGTCAACTCAATGGAGCCACGTGGCTGTTATTCATATTGGGAAGATGATCGCCTTCACGTTGCGATAAACGGTCAGGGTGTTTGGGTGAATAAGACCCAAATGACAGCAGCATTTGGTCTGGAGCCTGATGATGTACACGTGACCAATCCCGATACTGGCGGTGGTTTTGGGATGAAAGGTATGGGGTATCCAGAACCATTCAGCCTTGCCCAAGCTGCGCGGGTGTTAGGGCGACCTGTACGTTGGATGTCTGAGCGTACAGAGGCGATGCTCTCTGACAATGCCGGGCGCGATCTGACGTCATTGGCGGAATTGGCGTTTGACGAGAACCACAAGATCATCGCCTATCGTGTGCATTCCGACATAAATCTTGGCGCTTACAATTCGCAGTTTGCCCAACCGATCCAAACACAATTGTTTAGCCGTGTTTTAATGGGTGTTTATGATGTGCAGGACACCTATTTAAGTGTGAATGGTTATTTCACCAACACCACACAGGTCGACGCATATCGTGGTGCTGGGCGCCCTGAGGCGATCTATGTGTTAGAACGTGTTATGGACCGTGCTGCACGTGAGTTGGGCATTGATCCGTGGGAATTGCGCCGCCGTAACTTTATCAAACCTGATCAGTTCCCTTATCTGGCGGCCACTGGTGAGACTTATGATGTGGGTAATTTTGACCTCTTGTTGACCCGCGCGGCTGAGGTTGCTGATGCGGATGGTTTTGTCGCGCGTCGTACTGCCGACGAGGCTAAGGGGCTGCTGCGCGGCCACGGCATTTGTTATTATATCGAAAGCATCTTGGGCGCGCCGGATGAAACAACCAAAGTTGTGTTCAACGACGATGGGACAGTTCACATTCTGGTCGGCACGCAGTCCGGCGGGCAGGGGCACGAAACGGTCTATGCACAGTTCCTTAGTGACCAAACGGGCATCCCAGCAGATTTAATTTACGTCATCCAAGGCGATAGCGATCTGATCAAAAAGGGTGGTGGCACGGGCGGATCGCGTTCTGTCACAGTGCAAAACAATGCAACGTTGGTGACCGTTGCGACGATGACAGAAAAATTCACCGCATTCTTGTCCGATGAAATGGGCGTTGATGCTGCTGAGATCAGTTTTGATGATGAACGCTTCCGCGCTGAGGGATCAAACCTGACGCCAACTATGCTTGAAGTCGCGGATATGGCGCGCACGGCTGGGCGCAGTGATCTCCTTGAACACGAGGAGCATGTGAAACTAGAGGCGCGCAGCTTTCCAAATGGCGCACATGTTTGCGAAGTCGTGATTGATCCCGACACGGGTGTTGTCACCACTGATCGCTATTTCGTGGTCGATGATTTTGGGAACCTGATCAATCCTGTACTGGCCGAAGGCCAAGTTCACGGTGGTGTCGTTCAAGGCATCGGGCAGGCTCTGACAGAACACGTCGTCTATGATGAAGACGGTCAGTTGCTCACCGCGACCTTTATGGATTATGCCATGCCTCGTGCAGATGATGTGCCGCAGATTAGTTTCACTTCGGTTCCTGTTCCCTCGACGGCCAATGTAATGGGCATGAAGGGGTGCGGCGAAGCTGGAACTGTTGGGGCTTTGGCTGCTGTTGCAAATGCTGTTCAAGATGCGTTGTGGGATCGCGGGGTCCGACAGGCGGATATGCCTTTCACCCCGCACAAAGTTTGGGAACTGCTGCGAGATGCGTCTGCCGTCACTAAATAAACGTATCACGCGGTGGCTGATGGCCCGTTTTGGACGGGCCACACCAGAGGTTTTGCCACGTAAACGTGGATCAACGACGCATTTTATTATTATGGACGGCACCATGTCCACGTTGGCAGAAGGGCATGAGACCAATGCAGGTCTTAGCTATAAAATGCTGGCCGAAGTGGATGGTGATATTTCGGTTTTTTATGAACACGGATTGCAGTGGTCCAGTTGGCGCCGTCCCGGAGATGTGCTGATGGGGCGTGGTATCAATCACCAAATCCGTCTTGCTTATGGCTACCTCGCGTCGCGCTATCGAACGGGCGACAAGGTTATCTTGCTAGGTTTTTCACGTGGTGCCTATGCTGTTCGTTCACTGGCAGGTGTGATTGACATGGTGGGGTTGTTGCAAAGCAACCAAGCGACCCAACGTCGAATTCGTGATGCTTATCGGCATTATCGCCGTGCCCCGCAAAGCGCCTCAGCCAAACGGTTTAGTAAGGCGTACTGCCATTCAGAAGTTAAAATTGAAATGATTGGCGTCTGGGATACCGTAAAATCATTGGGTTTGAACGCGCCAGTGCTATGGCGCTTCAGTGTCGCCAAACATGCGTTTCACAGCCATGCCTTGGGACCGTCGGTTCAAAATGGATATCATGCCTTGGCCCATGACGAGACACGTGTGGTGTACAGTCCTGTATTGTGGTCAACGAACGATAGTTGGACTGGCCATATGGAACAGATGTGGTTTCGTGGCGCGCATGGGGATGTCGGTGGGGAGCTTGGCGGTATGCCGCAGGTGCGCCCACTTTCAAATATTCCACTGGTTTGGATGTTGGAAAAGACTGTTAAGCACGGACTGGCTTTGCCGGCAGGTTGGCAGGATCGCTTTGCACAAGATCCCAAAGCCCCTGCGCGCGGCACTTGGACCGGCTATAGCCGCGTCTTTATTAATCGCAAGTCTCGTATTATCGGTGCTGACCCGTCGGAGGCAATTCATCCAAGTGTCGCACAGGCCCCGGCCGAAGAACCCGCGCTTTGGTACAAATTGTTTTCAAAGTTACGCGGTTAGGGTTTGTTGATCGACATGATGATGCATGTCGTTGAGCCGGTGGCATATAGCTTGCCATCTTCCACACCCCGAATTTCGCCAGAGGCCACGCCAGTTGAGCGTCCTGCGTGATCAACTGTGCC
>JABGTH010000221.1 GCA_018647275.1 Paracoccaceae bacterium | reverse complement strand
ATCACCGCCGCCGTGCCGAGGCCTGACTGCACTTCGCGCAGGGAATCGAAATCCATCAGCACGGTGTCGCAGATCGATTTCGGCAACATCGGCACCGAAGAGCCGCCCGGAATAACCGCTTTCAGATTGTCCCAGCCGCCACGAATACCACCACAATGCTTCTCGATAAGTTCCTCAAACGGAATAGACATCGCTTCTTCAACAACACATGGGTTGTTTACGTGACCAGAAATCGCAAACAATTTCGTACCCGCGTTGTTCGGACGACCAAAGCCCGAGAACCACTCAGGGCCGCGACGCAAGATCGTAGGAACAACCGCGATTGATTCAACGTTGTTCACCGTTGTTGGGCAACCATACAGACCAGCACCCGCAGGGAACGGCGGCTTCATACGCGGCATGCCTTTTTTGCCCTCAAGGCTTTCCAGTAAAGCAGTCTCTTCACCACAAATATAGGCACCGGCTCCGTGGTGAAGGTAAATATCAAAGTCCCAACCGGACTTACACGCGTTCTTGCCAACCAGACCGGCGTCGTATGCCTCGTCTATGGCAGCCTGAAGCGCTTCTTTTTCGCGAATGTATTCACCACGAATATAGATATAGCAAGCGTTCGCATTCATTGCGAAAGAGGCGATCAAGCAACCTTCAATCAATGTATGCGGATCATGACGCATGATCTCACGGTCTTTACATGTGCCCGGTTCAGACTCATCCGCGTTGACGACCAGGTATGATGGGCGACCATCGCTTTCCTTGGGCATAAAGGACCATTTCAGGCCGGTCGGAAAACCTGCACCGCCACGACCACGCAGGCCGGATTTTTTCATCTCATCGACGATCCAGTCACGACCCTTTTTGATGATCTTGGCAGTTCCATCCCAATGGCCGCGCTTTTGAGCGCCTGCCAGTGTACGGTCGTGCATCCCGTAAAGGTTGGTAAAGATCCGGTCTTGGTCCTTAAGCATACGCCCTTAGCCTCTATCTGACTGGCGCGCACGCCAGAGTTTTATCACATTCCAAAGTGCTGCGCCAAATCCGGCCAACACGACAAGGTCAAACAATGCGCTGGTCCGGTTGGACCACCCAAAGTATATCCCTGCCAAATTTATGCAGAGCCAAAATATCCCGAGTCCTGCGATAAACAACGATACGCGTTGTCCAATTTTGGATGATTTATCTTGGCTCTGCATCAGTTCAATTGGCGTTTACTAAACGCCACCTTTCTTAACCTTGCTGGAGAACTCAGTTGTTCCACCTTTAGCAAGAATTTTAGCTTGTGCGATCCAACCGTCACGCTCGATGCGACCTTTGAAACGAAGGTTGCTGTCGACCCATGAGACATCCTTCTTTTTCCACGCAGCAACTTGATCAAAGTGGTAGAAACCTAAGTTGTTCAGTGTTTTTTCCAATGCTGGACCAACACCTTTTAGTTGCTTTAGATCATCTGCACCGCCAGCGCGTGCCGCTGTCAATGTCGCAGGCTTCGCTTCAGCTTTCGGTGCTGCTGCGGCTTTAGCCTTAGCGGTAGATGCTTTTGCCGGCGCAGCAGCTTTCGCTTTTGCGCCCGTTGCTTTAGCTGCAGTTTTGGTTGTCTTCGCAGCTACCTTTTTAGCAGGTGCTTTTACAGCCGCTTTAGCTTTTGCGTCAGAGCCAACCGCTGAAGAAGTAGGTTTAGCAGTTACCGCTTTCTTAGCTGGTGCTTTTTTCGCAGCCGCTGGCTTAGCAGCAGATGCTGAAGAGCTTGAAGCAGAAGGCGCAACCGCTGCGACCGTTGCTGCAGCAGCAACTGCACCACCGGCCATAACGCTTGATGCTGTCGTGTTAGACGCTGCAGCAGACGAAGCGGATGATTGCGCTTGTGGTTTACACAACAACCATGACAGCAACGCACCGCCAATAATAAAGATCAGCAGTCCAACGAATGCACTTGGGACGAGATTCCAATGTGGTTTTCCCCAAAGCACCAATGCAACAACAGCTCCCACAACCGCAGCAATAATCCAGCACCACGTCGTGCAGGTCTTATTCTTAGTAAAGTTTTCCATGTTGTGTCCCCCTCGCAGTAAGAAGTTTTTTTGTATTCTTATTGTTTTTCATTATCTTTTACTTTTTCAACTCTCGGCGCTGCCTTCTTAGCAGTTACTGGTTTAGTCGCAGATTTTGCAACAGAACCGATCTTACCTTGCCACGGCGCAGTCAAAGGAACCTCTGTGCCATCAATACGCTTGACTGTGTCACCGATGTCGGATGCCAGTTGGACAGACGCGTTATATTGTGTCTCGCCACTGTCGTATTCGACCAAGCTACTCAAACCGTTCAGAGGTTCAGAAGCGTAGCGACCGTTCTGTGGACCAGGTAATGGCACATCGCCAGCAGCCAATTCGTCGATGATCTCGCCCATGCGGACTTTGGTCAGATCTTCGTAGTAATCTTTGCCGATTTGGGCCATTGGAGCGTTTGAGCAAGAACCCAAGCACTCAACTTCTTCCCATGAAAACTTGCCATCCGCAGATAGCTCATGCGGTTTTGCCGCAATTTTCTCTTTGCACACTTCCATAAGGTCTTCAGCACCACAAATCATGCAAGACGTCGTGCCGCAAATCTGGATGTGCGCAACAGAACCCACTGGCTGCAATTGGAACATGAAGGAGAAAGACGCCACTTCAAGACCGCGAATGTAGGCCATGCCCAACATGTCAGACACATATTCAATCGCTGGACGGGTCAACCAACCATACTGTTCCTGTGCGCGCCATAGCAACGGAATGATCGCAGAAGCCTGACGGCCTTCTGGATACTTGGTAATTTGTGCTTCTGCCCACGCAAGGTTGGCTGGGGTAAAAGCGAAGCTGTCTGGTTGGTCTTTGTGCAAGCGGCGGAGCATTAGGGCGACTTTCGTTTCGCGTCGTGGCTAAAAGTGCCACAAACGGGAGTATTTAAGAAATATAGAAGGGAGACGACACGCATCATCAGCGATCGATCTCCCCAAACACAACATCCATGGTTCCGATGATCGCGGCAACGTCAGCCAACTGGTGGCCTTTGCTCATGTGATCCATCGCTTGGAGGTGCAAGAAACCCGGCGCACGGATTTTGCTGCGGTAAGGTTTGTTAGAACCGTCAGCAACCAAATACACACCAAATTCGCCTTTGGGCGCTTCGACTGGGCAATACACCTCGCCCGCAGGAACGTGGAAACCTTCCGTGTAAAGCTTGAAGTGGTGGATCAAGCTTTCCATTGAGGTCTTCATGTCTGAGCGCGATGGCGGTGTTAGCTTACCACGGGCCAAAACGTCACCTGTTGCTTCACGCAACTTGCCTACAGCTTGTTTGATAATTGAAACCGACTGTCGCATTTCTTCCATGCGACACAGGTAACGATCATAGCAGTCACCGTTTTTACCAACCGGAATTTCAAATTCGAATTCGTCGTAGCACTCATAGGGCTGCGCGCGACGCAGATCCCACGCCATGCCAGAACCACGAACCATGACACCAGAGAAACCGTAATCCAGAATGTCTTGTTCCGTAACTATACCGATATCGACGTTGCGCTGTTTAAAAATACGGTTTTCAGTCAGCAAGCCAGCCATATCTTCTAAAACTGCAGGGAACTCATGCGCCCACTGTTCGATATCGTCGATCAATGCGTCAGGCAAATCTTGGTGTACGCCGCCCGGACGGAAATACGCAGCGTGCAACCGCGCACCACATGCCCGCTCGTAAAAGCACATCAGTTTTTCGCGCTCT
>JABGTH010000316.1 GCA_018647275.1 Paracoccaceae bacterium | reverse complement strand
CTTGATTACGCCAAGGGCGCGGACGATAGCGATGGGTTGTTTTTCCCAACCGATTGGAAAGTTAATAATAGAGCGCTGTGTTTGCGCACCCCAATACTTGTCCGAAGGGACTTCTAATGGGCCAAAGCTATCGGTTTCTGTACGGGTGTTTGTCATCTGGGCGCTCCTAGCGAATACGTTGCGTAGCGTTTAGCGCTACAAACCTTAACAGGCAATTGGTCTCAGTGCGCTAACATGCTCTATTTGCGGAAGCTGTCCAAAGATACGACTTCTGCTGGTTTTGCGGGCTCATCATCTGGGGCAGATTCTGCTACGATAAATGGTTTTGGTTCTGGCATTTGAACCGGTTCGTTTTCGCCTAGCTCTTCGTCGGCTTCGCCGTCAAAGTCCTCGTCATCTTCAGCAGATTCAAAGCGCAGTCCAAATTCAACGGATGGATCAACGAAAGTTTTGATAGAGGCATATGGAACAAACAACGGTTCTGGCGCATCGCCAAAGTTCAAGCGGATACCAAAACCATCCTCGCCAACTTCAAGGCGGTCATACCAGTGCTGCATCACAACGGTCATTTCCTCAGGGTAACGATCAGACAGCCAATCTGCCAATTCGGCATCTGGATGTGTGGTGCAAAACGTAATGAAGAAGTGGTGAGAGCCGGGGAGACCATTGGCCTGCACGTCCGTTAGAACGCGTTTGATAAGGCTGCGCATCGCGTCGTGCATCAGATTGCCGTAGTCGATGGTGTCGCTCATGGCGGATCCCCTTGTCTCAATTGCGACAACCATACCCTTTTTCGCGGCGGTGAAAAGAGGGCAGCGCAAATTGGCCTCGATCTACAAGACAGATAGTCCCATACCAGCTAGCGCCATCACGCCCATCGTGGTCACAAGTCCGAGTTTGAAGTACAACATCAAGATTGCTGCACCTATAGTTAAGATTGTCGCGATGCCGTTGATAGAGGAAAACGCGGGCAAGGGCATTGCACCCCAATTGTTCACCTGATCAAATATAACATGCAAGGCAAACCAGATTGAAAGGTTCAGGATAACACCAACAACAGCGGCGGTAATGGCGTTAAGAGCCGCTGACAATCTTGGGCGTGATGTCAGGGTTTCGATGTAGGGGCCGGCTGCGAAAATCCACAAGAAACAGGGGGTGAACGTAACCCAAAGTGCCAGTACACTAGCCGCTATCGCAAGGCCAATGCCGCCATTTGCTGCCCCCGCAAGGATCGCGACAAATTCTGTGACTAAGATCAATGGCCCCGGTGTGGTCTCGGCCAATCCGAGCGCGTCGATCATTTGGCCTGATGTCACCCAGCCGTAATCTTGGACGACGGTTTGGCTCATGTATGCCAACACAGCATAGGCACCGCCAAAGGTGACCACTGCCAGTTTAGAAAAGAACAGTCCTAATTGGATTAGGAAGTCAGCCTGCAACAGCCAAAGCATGAGCATCGGGGCGGCCCATAGTGCAGACCAGATCAAAACGGTGCGCAGCGTCTGACCTGCAGGGATGTGGACGGGGGCGGTTGTTGCGCTGTAGGCTTTGCTTGTGGCGTACCCATAAATAGCAGCAACAGCGATGATCAGAGGGAAAGGTAACCCGAACGCAAACAAGGCGACAAATGCCAATCCTGCTAAGACCCAAGCAGACTTGGTCTCTAAGGCTTTGTTCCCAAGTCTTAGAAGTGCTTGTAGCACTACGATAATTACCGCAGCCTTGATGCCCACAAACGCGGCTTGCACAAGGGGCACTTGGCCAAAAGAGGTATAAGCGAAGGCCAGTGCAAAGATGACCAATGCGCCGGGCACCACGAACAGTAGGCCTGCGAGTAGCCCACCAACTACACCGCGAATGCGCCAGCCCGCATAGGTCGCCAATTGCATTGCTTCAGGTCCGGGCAACAACATGCACAGTGATAGGGCGCGTAGGAACTGATCCTCGGTCAGCCAACGGCGGCGCTCGATCAATTCTTCATGCATGATTGCGATTTGGGCTGCCGGACCGCCAAAAGACAGCAATCCAATGCGCCCAAAGGCACGCAACATATCTGGTAAGGTTTGCGTGCTCATGATGGTTTTCCTGTTGGCCAAGCGTGGCGTTCTTCGGTCCCATCTCGCGCCCACCGATATAGGGCATCATACAGATGCATGCCTGCCTTAAGTGGTTCCAGATCGTCACGGTATTGGCGTGATAAGCCCACTGACAATGCCAACAGACCTGCAGCCTCTGGCGCAAGGTCATGGTTGTCGGTGTCTGCGGCACGAACGACTGTTGATAGGCGATCAAGGGCAGGGGGGCGCAATCCAAATTCGTCTAACATTGTATCGAAGGTACAGGTGTCGCCGGGGTAGCACCAAAAAGTGTCCTCAATGTTAAACGGGATTGCATTGTAACGTTCTGATACACCGATGACTTCAGCAGGTGAGACGAATAGAAAACGTGCGTATTTGTCGACGAAACGGCGGATCAGCCAAGGACAGGCGATGCGATCAATCTTGGGCTGGTAGCGTGTAACCCAGATCGAATGGCCTTGGTCCATTGGCGGCAAAATGGCTGATAGGATACGGGGCGCTTGGGTCCGATTGCGCCAGCCATAGTTGCCGCCAGACAGGTATTCAGACCGCAATCCTGCGCTGCGCAATTGGGCTGCCATACCTTGGCTTAGCTTGATCCCTTTCTGGCAAATGATGCTCGAAGGTTGCCCGTTCAGGCGGGTAAACAAACCGGGTAAATCACCGTGGAGATGGCGAAAAGCACCAGGAATTTGATGTGGGTCGTCAGCAAAATCGGGGTCAATCGAGATATCAACAATCTGCGGGCAGTTGGGGGTGCCAATGAGGCGCAGCAATTGTTGTATGGTAATTTCATTCGGAGCGGCCAAAGCATGTGTCCTATTCAAGTGGAGACATGCGAACCTTTGGCTAACGCCTCACGGGGTGTTCGCAGATAAACCCCATAGGCACAAATAATCAGCCAAATGCGGAAGGGTCAATTGAAAACTGCAGGGGGAGTAAGTGCAGGTTTCTGTTGCCAGGTACCTGCGAACCCCGCCTTAGGTCGCTAAACGTAAGGACTTAAGTTTCAATAGATCCGGTTGCTTACGCAGCCATCGCCATTGGAGCACGATTGTTATTTGCAATTGTACATTTTGGGCCGATACGGTGGCACCCAGCCGAGAAAAAGCTAACCTCTTTAGACGTTTGTCGATCCTATTTCGACCCCATGATCCCCAAATAAAGGATGTTTGGTGGAGTCGCCGGGTACCGCCCCCGGGTCCAATCCGTTTATTACAAGCGCGTTTATTTCCATAGTCCCGAAGGACAAGTTATATGTAGGGGGGCTGCACAGAAATCTCAAGGGGTAAGGTGTTTGGGGGTGATTTTTCGTGTTTTCGAAGAATTTTGGTGAAAGTCAAATATTATCAATTATCAACGGGCGGTAATTGATGTGAATTTAACGTCGATATTGTGTCGGTATTATATATGTTTTGCGTCGGTGCATATATCTGCACCACCAATTGCTTAACCCACCGAACGCAGCTTCACCCCAAATTGAGGATCAAAAACGCAGCCGCAAGGGCCGCTTCGATCCCACCAAAAATCAGGACTTTGATAACAGGTGGTTTGTCTAGGATCAGCGACAAAACCCGACCCGTTGCGGCACCAACAAAAGCAAAGCCGATCACGGAGTAGGCGACGGGGTCATCCAGCCAAAGGGCGGCCAATCCTGCCACAACAAACAATCCACCAACAGAGGCGCGCATCTCGCTTAAGCCCATCGTGGATTTGGTTGGCTCCAGATCAAGGGCAGAGGCGGTGTAGCGCGGGGCCACAAATCCGAACAGACCAAAGCCGATGGTGAGTAGGGCGCAAAGGGTGTTGATTATATCTATCATGTGAAAGAGGTAGCATGTGATGGGGAATAGGCAATGGTGGGTTTGTGGGCCTAAGCCGTCGCTCGCGGACACGGTGCCAAAAGTGGTTTCAGCGCATTAAGCAAAGGTAGAAAAAGCGTGCGTTAAAGTCTGTTTAATAATCTCATTAGGGATACCTTCTCTTTGCATCCGCATAGCGCCACCGTTTTGCGCATCGCAAAAAAGCGCTGCCGCTTGGGTCGGAATCTCAGCTTTGAACTCGCCACGCGATTTTGCTCGTTCGATCCACGCTTCGTAGTTCCGAAGTGTTTGGGAACGAAGCATATCAACTTTGTTGCCTGTGACCTTGCCAAGGTCTTCCCGATGGGCACGCATTGCTACTTGCAAGCATCCACTCGGTATCCCCAGTGATTTGCGGTCCTGCACAGTAAACGCAATAAGTGCCTCGATCTGCTGGGCAAACCCTTCGTTACTGGTCAAAATGTTGTGGAATGGGCCAAGTACCAATTCGCTATAAAGATCTAGCACCGCGGCCTTCAAACCATCGTCGCTGCCAAATTCACGATAAAGACTGGGTTTGGAAACATCTGCTTCTTTGCAGATGTGACTTATCGCTACACGCGTCGGCCCTCCTGTCCAATAACTCGTTAGAGCAATCTTCAAAACGGCATCGCGATCCAACGTTTGGGGCCGCCCTCGTTTAGGGGTGGTTTTTAATGTTGGCATATTCGTACCTGTGAGTATTTAAAGATTGACCAGTTCATATTGTACCGATAGTTACGAAATTATATCAAATCATCACTCGCTCTACTAGAGCGTTGTTTTGTAAATAATTCAGTCAAAGGATATGTATTATGATCGCTGGACACTACGCAACGGCCCTCATTGCGCATCAGAAGTTTCCAAAAGGGACGTTGTTGTTTTTTCTGGCCGTATCGCAATTCCAAGATATCTGCTGGTTCATTTTTCATTACCTTGGGCTAGAGCCGACGGGACCGATTGACGTCTTTGATGCAACTATTGCCAACATGACCGTATCTATGATGTACAGTCACCACCTGATCCCACAATTTATCTGGGCAGCCGTGGTGTTTTTGATCGGTAAGGTCTTGTTCAAAAGTACAACGATTGGCCTAGTGGCGCTGGCCTTGTTCGTTAGCCATATCGTACTGGATTTCTTTTCGGGCCACGGTCACCACTTGTTTGGGGCAAACACCGTTGCGATAGGTTTGGGGCTTTATGCTAAAAACGCATATCTCGCGATATTCATCGAAGCCGTCTTTATTGTCGCTGCTATAACCTATTATTTCCGGGCCGAGACGGAAGCGGGCGTCGTTCGTACCACTAAAAACCGTGCAGTGATCATCGGGGTTTTCGCTTATGGCATCTTTTTCCTGCTGTCGGTTGCCACGGTTTCATTTCGGGAATTGTTGGGCATTCCAGTGTTTAATCTTGCCTTCAACACGACGGTGCCGACCATCATGCTCACTTATATCGCAATGACCGCAGTGCTGTGCTGGGCTGTTCCCAAGATCGCCAAAGTCTAATCGAGTTGAATTAATCAAAGACAGATTACGCGTGAGTGCCCCTGCATGGGCGCTTTCATCTCTACAGCATTGGTTATCGAGGAGCAGGAGAGATTATTTCATGCTGCCATTCATAAACGCGGGTCGTTTGTGTTTTTGGATGTAGGTCCATGCGATGAAACGACTTACCTTTTGCCCCTGCGCCATCTCAACAACTTTGAAATCGGCAATTCCTGCTCTTTCAAGGTTGTTCAAAAGCAGTGGCAGGTTGTCTTTTTTCGACACCAGTGAGGTGAACCAAAGACATTGTTTGGTGAAGGATTTGCTTTGCTCAATCATGTTAGAGATAAACCTGACCTCACCGCCCGGACACCAAAGTTCTGTGTTTTGCCCACCAAAATTGAGGGTCGACGACTTTCCTTTGCCAAGGTTGCGCCACTTGCGTTGCGTCCCTCTGTTGGCTTCTTCCATTGAGGAATGAAACGGCGGATTGCACAGGATGACGTGGAACCTGTCACCCGTTTGGATCGCGCCTTTGAGCGTATCCTCGCGATTGGTTTGCAGTCTAAGCGGGATGTTCAGGGTGTTGCGGTCGCAAATCTGTTTGGCGGATGTGATCGCGACGGGGTCAATATCGGTGCCCGTAAATTCCCAACCATATTCGCTTTGGCCAATCAGCGGATAGACCAAGCTGGCACCGGTTCCGATGTCGAGCGCTTTGTATTTTGGCCCACGCGGGATTTGTTTCTTGTTATCACCACCAAGCAGATCGGCAAGGCAGTGGATATAGTCCACGCGCCCAGGGATCGGTGGGCACAGGGCGTTTTCAGGGATGTCCCAGTTTTCAACGCCGTAATGTGTTTTGAGGAGCGCCCGATTGAGCATCCGAACCGCCATTGGGTCCTGAAAGCTGATGGTCGTTTGCCCCTTTGGGTTCAGCGTTGTGAAGGCCTCAAGCGCGGGAGTGTCAGCCACTAAGCGCGTGAAATCATATCCTTCGCGGTGCTGATTGCGCGGGTGCAGTGTGGTTTTGGTAGCCATGAGGACGCTTTCCTTGAGGTGGGTGCCTAACCCGTCGGTCAGTTCACAGGCTGCGCATAGACGGACCATGCCGAGTGTTTCAAGTCTAAGCTTTGTTCTTGCGCTTTTCCATGACGGACTTTGCCAAATTGGTGGTGTAGCTTTCCAGTCCTGCCAATGCGGTGTCGACGCCAATGGCATTGTTGGCCTCAAGCGCGTCGGCAAGTGCGGTGTGCAGTTCGATGATCTTGGCCCGATCCCGTGCAGAGAAGGTGATCATGTTCATCAAAGGCTGCATCGCCTCAACGGCACCCGCCAATTGATAGCTAAGCACCGGATTGCCAGCGCCATCAACAAGCGCACGGTGAAATGCTACGTCTGAGGCGCAGAATGCCTCGTCCGTAAGCCCCGGTTGGGATTGACGGTGGATTTCGGCACGCATGGTCGCAAGATGATCGGCGGTGCGGCGCAGTGCAGATAGGGGCGCGCAAGAGCGTTCAAGGGTGTAGCGCGCCTCACACGCGGTTTCAAAGCTGACGGCGTTCATGGATAGCAGCAGTGTAGAGGTGGTAATTTGCTGGGGATATGCTTCTTCAAAGCTAAGTTTGTTGACGAAAGCACCGCCTGTCGCACCCCGTTGTGTGCGGATCAGGGATTGCGCAGCCAGCCGTTTGAGCGCTTCGCGCACGGTGGGGCGTGAGACGTCGAATTGATCTGACAGCTCGGCCTCTGAGGGCAGGCGTTGGTCGACAATCAAGTCGCCCGAGATGATTGCATCACGGATCGATTTGGCGATTTGGGCCGACAGGTCAGCATTGCTGTTTGGATCAATTTTCATATGTCTTACATTTAATGTTTGTCAGTTATTTAATTGTCTGGCATTTAAATGGCAAGACTAGCTTTGAGTCGCCACCAATCGATGAGTTTTGCGATGCCTCACATACTGCGTTCCACACTATGGTTGTTCTTCTTTGCCGTGATCCTTGGGTCATGGTGGATGATGTATATGATGAGTATAGATATGGGATTGGACCTATTGGGCCGCCCCAACATGATGGCGCAGAAGATGCGTATGATGGATCCGATGATGAGTGACATGGCGATGACCCGCTTTGGGCCTGTGTTTGCGATGTGGGCTATCATGATGGCGGCGATGATGTTGCCAACCATGGTGCCGACCTTGCGCAGTTATGAAGACTTGATGGCGTCCGCCGATGGCACGCGCGCTGGGTTCATAGGCGTGATTTTGGGGTATTTCGTGGTTTGGGTGGCGTTTGCAGCCTTGATTGCAGGTGTTCAAATTGCTCTGCTTTATGCGGGTATTATCGATCTGCTGGGCATTGCGACATCGCGTTGGATAACCGCCGGATTGTTGATCGCTGTTGGATTGTTCCAGTTCACTCGCGCCAAAGAAATCTGCCACGGCGTTTGCCATTCCCCAATGATGTATTTCTTGGGCCACTGGAAAACCGGATTTGGCGGCGGGGTACGCATGGGCCTTGGTCTTGGGGCGTTTTGCGTTGGCTGTTGCTGGGGCTTTATGGTCTTGGGTTTTGTCGGCGGCGTCATGAGTTTGCTTTGGATGGGGGCCGCGACCCTATTCATGGTTCTAGAAAAGTTGCCCCAAATCGGGCATGTTATAACGAAACCAATGGGTGTGGCCCTTATTGCAGGCGGATTGCTTGTGATCGCATCACCTTATTTAATCGGAGGATAAGATGGCTGTAACGCGTCGTAAGGATTCAGATAAGCTGCCTATTAGTCAGCGTATTGATCAACGGATGCCCAACCCGGGCCGCCGTCAAATGACACCGACCAATTGGGCGATCAAAGGCGAGCTGTTCTTGAACTGCTCATGCACCGTTTTTTGCCCATGCGTTGTTTCTTTGGGCGGTCACCCACCCACCGAGGGCCATTGCCACGCATGGATGGCCATCGCAATTGATGAAGGCCACTATGAAGGCGAAGACCTGTCAGGTTTGAACGTTGGTCTGTTGGTAGACATTCCGGGCCGCATGGGCGAAGGGAACTGGAAAGTTGCTGCCTATGTAGATGAGCGCGCAAGCGGCAAAGCTTACAACGGCATTTTGCAAATATTCAGCGGTGCAGCAGGTGGTACGACTGGTTTGTTCACGATGTTGGTGTCTGAGATTATTGGCGCGGAACGTGCACCAGTTGAGATCACGCGTGAAGGCAATAAACGTGGCATCACCATTGGTCGTAAAATCCAAGGTGAGATCGAGATGCTGACGGGAAAATCCCCGGATCATCCTGTTATGGTGTCCAACTCTAAATACTGGATGGGTCCTGATATCATTGCTGCTAAGGGCCTACGCTCTAAGGTGCGGGACTATGGCCGCGTTTGGGATTTCGACAATATGTCTGCCGAAATTTGTCCAATCGATTGGAAGGGCCCAAAGCCTTAAGTCTTTTTTTCAATGGGATGTGGCGGTCGGTTTATGTGAATAAACTGCGCTGTATCTTGTCCTCAGTTCGGAGAAAATCTGATGGCACTTCTTTCCCCTTCACGTCGCCTGCGCCGCACACCGTTTTCTGACGGTGTCGAAGCGGCTGGCGTAAAAGCCTACACCGTTTACAACCACATGTTGTTGCCAACGGTCTTTGAAAGCGTTGAGGCCGATTATCGTCACCTCAAAGACCACGTTCAGGTCTGGGATGTATCGGTTGAACGTCAGGTCGAATTGCGTGGTCCAGATGCTGGGCGCCTTATGCAGATGCTAACGCCGCGCGATTTGCGCCGTATGTTGCCAGGTCAATGCTATTATGTGCCTATCGTCGATGAGACAGGCGGCATGCTGAACGATCCTGTCTGCCTAAAGCTGGCAGAAGACCGCTGGTGGATTTCTATTGCAGACAGTGACCTGTTGTATTGGGTCAAAGGCATTGCCAACGGTTATCGTTTGGATGTTTTGGTTGACGAGCCTGATGTCAGCCCATTGGCTGTTCAGGGTCCGAAGGCTGAAGACCTTTTGGTGCGTGTGTTCGGTGAACGAATTCGCGACATTCGTTTCTTCCGCTTCGACTGGTTTGACTTTGAAGGCCGCGAGATGGCGATTGCCCGTTCGGGTTATTCCAAGCAGGGTGGTTTTGAAATCTACGTTGAGGGTGGCGATATTGGCATGCCGCTGTGGAATGCTTTGTTTGCCGTCGGTGATGACTTGGACGTGCGTGCGGGTTGCCCAAACTTGATTGAACGGATTGAGGGTGGGTTGTTGTCCTATGGCAATGACATGACAGACGATAACACACCTCATGAATGTGGTTTGGGTCGTTTCTGTGACACGCAGACTGCGATTGGCTGTATTGGCCGTGATGCGTTGTTGCGTGTTGCCAAAGAGGGTCCTGTGCAGCAGCTACAGCCGATTGAGATTGCAGGACCACCGGTTCCGCCATGTGATCGGTATTGGCAACTTTGGGCCAACGGTAAGAAGGTTGGCAAAGTGACGTCAGCCGCTTGGTCGCCAGATTTTGATGTGAATGTTGCCATTGGTATGGTGCGCATGACCCATTGGGATCCTGGTACTGATCTTGAGGTGGAAACACCGGACGGTATGCGTCCTGCGCTGGTGCGCGAACAATTTTGGATTTGAGTGTTCTTTGAACAATAATGCAGGTTCTTGCCTGCGACGGGAGAGATAGATGTTTAACGCTTTGGTAATGAACAAAGACGAAGAAAGCGGTTTGGCTTCAGCTGCAATTGAGCAGATGGATATGGATCAATTGCCTGCGGGTGATGTTTTGGTTGCGGTTGAATACTCAACTGTGAACTACAAGGACGGCTTGTGCCTGAGCGCCAAGGGCGGCGGATTGGTTCGGAACTATCCACACGTTGGCGGTATCGATTTTGCAGGGACTGTCGAAAGCTCTGAAGACCCACGTTACAAAGCAGGCGACAAGGTTGTTCTAACCGGTTGGCGCGTTGGTGAAGTGCACTGGGGTGGCTATGCCCAAAAGGCGCGCGTTAAGGCCGATTGGCTTGTTCCACTGCCTGCAGGTTTGGATACACGTCAGGCGATGGCTGTGGGTACTGCCGGTTTCACAGCGATGTTGTCTGTCATGGCGTTGGAAGATCACGGTATTAAAGACGGTCCCGTTTTGGTCACTGGCGCTGCAGGTGGTGTTGGTTCTGTCGCAACTGCTATCTTGGCCGCGTTGGGTCATGAAGTTGCCGGCGTTACAGGACGTCCAGAAACAGGCGATTACCTGAAATCACTGGGTGCTACACAGGTCGTTGCCCGTGAAGAACTGAACGAGGCGATTAAACGCCCGATGGAAGCTGAAACATGGGGCGGTTGCGTTGATGCTGTGGGCGGCGAGATGCTGGCACGCGTTTTGGGCCAAATGAAATATGGATCGTCTGTTGCAGCCGTTGGTTTGGCTGGTGGCGCTGCTTTGCCAACAACTGTCATCCCGTTCTTGTTGCGTGGTGTGAACCTTTTGGGCATCGATTCAGTTATGCAGCCATACGATAACCGCGTTCGTGCGTGGGGTCGTATTGCCAAAGACCTGCCAATGGACAAACTGGATGCAATGGTTCAGCCGGCTGTGTTGTCTGATCTACCAGCGCTTGGTGCTGATATCCTCAAAGGCCAAGTAAAAGGCCGTGTTGTTGTAGATGTGAACGCCTGATCAGTTTAAGAGGGTCTTCAATAGATATTGGAGACCCTCATGACTGCTTATGATGACCAGAACATCCTCGCCAAAATTTTGCGTGGCGAGATCCCAAGTTTCAAAGTTTATGAAGACGATGAAACTCTTTGCATCATGGACATTATGCCCCGCTCTGACGGGCATTGTCTGGTAATTCCCAAAACCCCTTGTCGTAATATTCTAGATGCTGCTGACTCCCAATTGGCGGCTGTGATGGCTACGGTCAAAAAGGTGGCAAATGCTGCCAAGGTTGCATTTAACGCTGATGGTATCACGCTGCAGCAATTTAACGAGGCAGCGGGTGGTCAAGAGATTTTCCACCTACATTTCCACATTCATCCACGCCATGAGGGCGTATCTTTGCGCGGTCCGGGTGTGATGGGCGATATGGATGCGATAAAAGCGCATGGTGCTGCGATTGCAGCGGCTATAGTCTGATCCAAAAAAACGCGTCTCTGCATGGATCGAATTGGGCTGTATCTGTGTCACGCAGGTGCAGCTTTTTTTAGGTAAAAAGGCTAGGTAAATTTGGTCCTGAGATTCGAAAATGTTCGCGCTGTCTAGCTTGTTTACGGGCGTCGGGCATTGCATTGCCTGCAATGTCTATGACTGTATGGAGCGCTGACGGCGACGCAGAAAGTGTCATTTCCAAACTTGCTGGTTGGCAGGGTGGTTGGACCATCTACTACTGGGCGTCGGTAATTGCATTCGCTCCGTTTGTTGGTTTGTTCCTTGCGCGTATCTCCAAAGG
>JABGTH010000234.1 GCA_018647275.1 Paracoccaceae bacterium | reverse complement strand
GGTTACCCGTTACAACCGTTTGCACCTGCAACAGGGATGGTTTCGGTAAAGGGTCGTTGACCGAGATGAAACCGCGATCGACCAAGATCGTGCCCCCGTCAACCATGAAAGGGCTGATAAGGCGGTAGCCGGCCCCAACCGTTTTCTGGGACACAAGCACGCGCAGGACTTCGGGCTTCATGAAGCCTTCAACGCTAACAGATAGGTATTTGTCTTCGATGGGATCAAGAGTTGCCGGCAAGGCAACGGGTGCCTCAACAATCCGCTCTTGGATCTGTTCAATGATCCCTTGTTTCCACGTCAGGCGTTGGATCTGCCAAGCGCCCAAGCTGACCAGTACAGCAAAGCCGCCCAGTCCGAAAAATACAAAGAAGATTATACGTTTCATAACGCCCTCGTCGGGGAAAAGAACAAGGCGCATGAGATGTCCCATGCGCCTTGTTGTATTAGGTATTTAGCGCCGATGTGCAACCGACACTATCAGGCTTAGATGCCCCACATGTAGACTGCGAAGAATAGGAACAACCAAACCACATCCACGAAGTGCCAGTACCAAGCGGCGGCTTCAAAGCCCAAGTGCTGTTCTGGTGTGAAGTGACCTTTGATTGCGCGGATCAAGCAGACCGTCAAAAAGATTGTACCGATCAATACGTGGAAGCCGTGAAAGCCCGTTGCCATAAAGAAGTTAGAGTAGAACTCGTCGCCACCGAAAACCCAACCTTCGTGGAGAAGGTGCGCATATTCGTATGCTTGAAGTGCGGTAAACGCGACGCCAAGGATGATAGATAGGGTCAGGCCCATAATCAAATCTTTGCGGTTGTTTTCGTGAACCAGTGCGTGGTGAGCCCAAGTAACGGCACAGCCAGATAGCAACAGTATCAAGGTGTTGATTAGTGGCAAGTGCAATGCGTCAACCGGATAAATCTCTGGAGCCACATATTCAGAACCAAAGTAATCTTCCATCGGGTAGATTGCGTGTTTGAAGAAAGACCAGAACCATGCTGCAAAGAACATAACCTCGGATGTAATGAATAAGATCACGCCATAACGCAGGCCGATTTGAACAACTGTTGTATGATCACCAACGTGTGATTCTTCGACAACGCGAGACCACCAAGTGAACATGACGTAAAGAACAGCAACAAAGCCGATCAAGAACATCCAAGGGCCTGAATCATGCATCCACAGTACGGCACCAAACAGCATAAAGAAGGCAGCAACCGCGCCCAACAATGGTTCAATGGATGGTGGTAGAATGTGATAGTCGTGGTTCTTTGCGTGGGCCATGAAGCGTCCCCTAGTTCAAGGTTGTGTCTGTGACTGCGTCTAGGGCTGCGAAGCCTTCGGGCAAATCAATTTCGTAGAATGTATAGCTAAGTGTGATGGTGTGCACGTATTTTGCGTCACGATCCGTCACAATTTCCGGGTCTACATAGAAGCTGACAGGCATCATAACGGTTTCACCCGGTTGCAATACCTGCTCTTCAAAGCAGAAGCAGTCAATTTTGTTAAAGAAATAACCAGCTTGGTACGGTGTCACGTTATAGCTGGCTTGTCCTGCAATAGGGCGATCTGTCGGATTGTGTGCCTCGTAAAAAGCCAGGCCCGTCTCACCAATGCGCATTTCCATCTCGTGGACTTCAGGTTTGAAGTCCCAATCCATATCGCTGTGCAGTGAGGCGTCAAACCTAACTTTGATGGTTTGTTCTAGCACATCGTCGGGTGCGACAGTCGAAATGCTGGTTGTGCCACCAAAGCCAGTAACCCGGCAGAACCAATCGTAAAACGGCACAGAAGCCCATGCCAGACCGCCCATCAAAACGACAAGCGACACTGTTTGTGCAACTGTTTTTTGTGGTCCGGTCAACTTTTTCACTGACTGATCTCGTTCGCTTTCGGCAATTCAAAATCGCCGCTGGTGATTTTTGTAAAAGTCAGCGCCAAAACCAGCACTACAAAAGCACCCAACATCAGGCCAACACCAACATTGCGACCTTTGCGGCGCTGATGAATTTCGTGTTCAACTTTAAGAGCCATTACCAGCCACCCAATCCCCAAGGACGCAACAGCGCCTCGGCCAAAATCGCACCAAAGTGCAGGAACAAATAAAGCAGTGAAAGTTTAAAGAACTTACGTTCGACGGCGTAGTCATCAACCTCTGCCGCAACTTCGTCACGGTTCCAAATATCGTATGCACCCTTCAGGAACAGTATGTTCAAGACCAATGCCGCTACCAAGTACACAGGGCCACCGATGCTGGTAAAGCCCGTGCCCACAGCTAGGGCGAACAACACAACTGTATATCCCAAAATGTGGCGGCGTGTGCTTGGCCTACCATGCGTCACGGTCAACATCGGGATACCTGCGTCGTCATAGTCAGAGCGCATAAACAATGCCAAAGCCCAAAAATGCGGAGGTGTCCAAACGAAGATCAATGCGAACATCAACCAACCTTCGATCGACATAGATCCGGTTGCAACAACCCAGCCAATCAACGGAGGGAACGCACCAGCCGCACCACCGATAACGATGTTTTGCGGTGTTGAGCGTTTCAACCACATGGTGTAAACTACTGCGTAAAAGAATATTGTGAAAGCCAACAGGCCTGCAGCTAGCAAGTTAGCAGATAGCGCCAGCATCATTACTGCCATGCCAGAAAGCGCCGCACCTAGGTACAATGCTTCGCCAGCTTGAACTTTGCCTGCAGGAATAGGCCGTTTGACCGTCCGCTTCATGATCATATCGATGTCTGCATCCCACCACATATTCAGTGCTCCAGATGCGCCGGCACCGATTGCGATGAACAGGATGGATGCGAAACTCACGACAGGGTGAACAGAAACAGGTGCTGCCAACAAGCCTACAAAGGCGGTGAAGATCACAAGTGACATGACCCGTGGCTTCATCAAGGCAAAATAATCGCCCAAGGCGGCCTCGGTCTCTTTACTTGGGGCGGTATAGCTGGCGTCTGACATGCTGCTCGCTCACGATTAGAGTGATGATAAAACTGTGCCGAGGAAGGCGGGAACCAGTCCCGCCCTACCTTATCTTAGTTAGAGGCTACGTTTACAGGCAGTGGCGTGCCCGCATACTCGTCGATCGCACCTTGCAACCAAGCCTCGTAAGCTTCTTGGCTTACAACTTTTACAGTGATTGGCATGTAGGCGTGATCTTTGCCACAAAGCTCAGAGCACTGACCAAAGTAGATGCCTTCTTTTTCCGCTTTAAACCAGAGCTGAGCCAAACGACCTGGCACGGCATCTTGTTTCACGCCGAATGCAGGGATGGTCCATGCGTGGATCACGTCAGCGCCAGTCACCTGAACAACTATGGTCTTGTTCACAGGCACAACAACTGAAGTGTCCGTTGCCAACAACCATTCATCTCGAGAATACCCCGCGTCAGCCAGCTTGGCTTCCATGTGCTCATCAAGAACAAACGCTGTTACGTTTTCGTCTTCAGCACGTACCGATGTATCAAGCGTCGCGTCAGAACCGATAAGGTAGCTGTCAAAACCAAAGTCGTGGTCCACATATTCATGTGTCCAGTACCATTGGTTGCCAATCGCTTTGATTGTCACGTCTGCTGTAGGGATCTCTTGTTGCTTGAACAGGATCGGCAATGAATATGCACCGATAAAGACAAGAACAACGATTGGCACAACAGTCCACAAAACTTCAACAGTGGTGTGGTGTGTAAAACTTGCTGCTTCTGGATTGCGCTTTTTGTTAAAGCGATAAATGCACCAAAGCATCAAAGCTGTAACAAATACTGTGATGATCGTGATCACAATCAAAAGCAGGTTGTCCAACGCGTGGATATCACGTGCCAGTTCGGTGGCTGCTGGCTGAAAGCCCATCTTACCATCAATCGGAGCGCCGATGATTTCAAGGTTTTCTTGGGCTAGCGCAGGGGCCGCCGCGAACGCAGCCAAAAGGCCGGTGGTGGAGAATAGGTTTTTCATGTGTCGTCCTGATCCAGTCATCACTGTTGGTTCGCATGGAAAGCAATAGTGCGAAACACGTTCGCTTCCCGTTGTGTTATACGTGCTTACAATCATATCCTGACTACAAGATAAAGATGTTCAGGCGCGGCAAACGGACGCTTTTTCACCAAATTCAGGATGAATGCTGAAAAAGCACCAATAAAATACAGGAACCAACAAATGTCAGACACCCATTTTTCGCCATTTGAGACCAATTTGGACCGCGAAGCCGCCCTCAAAACCCTACGTGAAGCGACAGCGGGGGCAGATGACGGCGAGTTATTCCTTGAACGCCGCCGTTCAGAGGCGATGGTTTTCGACGATGGCCGTCTCAAAACAGCCAGCTATGACGCCTCAGAGGGATTCGGACTACGTGCGGTTCGCGGCGAAGTCGTTGGCTATGCTCACTCAACCGAGATTTCCGACAGCGCACTGAAACGCGCAACTCAAACAGCGCGATTGGCTATCGCAGATGGTGGTGGAACTTGGTCGGACGCTCCACAAGCCACTAATACTAGGTTATATACTGACGAAGACCCGATTGCTGGTGCAACTTTCCCGGTTAAATTGGACACACTACGAGCGATGGATGATTTCGCGCGGTCCCTAGATAAACGTGTGGTCCAGGTCACAGCGAGCATCGCCGCATCAATCCAAGAAATCGAAATTTTGCGCCCTGAAGGTGGATCAGTCCGCGACATCCGTC
>JABGTH010000247.1 GCA_018647275.1 Paracoccaceae bacterium | reverse complement strand
TATAAATCCGTTTTCTACTTGAGGAACTGTTGCCCTTGATCGCACAATTACGATCCGGCGGGATGCGCCCTTTTGCACGGGTCTTGTGATATTGTGTTGGATCTTGGGCGCGGCTGCTGTGTAACCCGCAATCATTCACTGCCGCCCCTTTTTCATCCAGATCGTAAGCCATCGAATACTTACGATAAGCAAAGGCCAATCCGTCTGAGACCAGGCCACGCCCAATGTCTTCTCCGTTGACAAAACAGGTCGCAACGGCCCGCCCATATTTGTCAGTATCAACACGTTTACAGGTTGCCCTTTGTCCCTGAAGACGGACACGGACCTGTTGGTTAACCCATTCTCCACAGGCCCACTTTAGGTTCTGTTCAGATTGGCAGGTTTGCCCTTTCTCCGGTGCGTCGATCCCGTGGATACGCACGCGGACATCGCCCACGTCGATGGTATCGCCATCAATGACGTTCACACGGCCCGAAAAATCGGCAAGTGAGAGAGAGGGGACAACGATGAAAACGAACAACGCGCAAAATCTTAACATAGGTTAAAAAATGCGGGTTGCCGTTCATAAATTCAAGCGGGTTCGGTAATAAAGGTTACCAATGTGATAACGCACTTACCGCTGTACAGTTTCCCAATTCGGGTGCAGCCACGGCTCATCATTTGAACGCGCCAGCGGATCAAGGCCCAAAATGTGGTCCGACATCTTTTCGCCAACCATAATTGATGGGCCATTCAAGTTGCCGTTGGTAATGCGTGGGAAAATGCTGCTGTCCGCAACCCGCAACCCCTCAACGCCAATAACTTGGCCTGTGGGATCGACAACCGCATTTGGATCATCCCGCCGCCCCATGCGACAAGTGCCGCAAGGATGGTATGCACTTTCCACATGCTCTGAAATGAACGCATTCAGTTCTTCATCAGTTTGCACATCCGCACCCGGTTGTATTTCACCCTTCACAAACGGTTTAAACGCGTCTTGGGAGAATATCTCGCGCGTGAGGCGGATGCACCTGCGGAAGTCCTCCCAATCAGACGGGTCAGACATATAGTTGAACAGGATCTTTGGATCATCCGCAGGATCGCTAGACCGCAACGTGACCGCACCGCGTGATACCGAACGCATAGGGCCAGTGTGCGCCTGAAACCCATGCCCTTCTGCTGCCGCTTGGCCATCATAGCGCACCGCGATGGGTAAGAAGTGATACTGAATATCTGGGTAGTCGACACCAGGTTTTGACCGAATAAACGCACAGCTTTCGAACTGATTTGAGGCGCCAAGGCCTGTCTTAAAGAACAGCCATTGCGCACCAATCCACGCCTTGGAGAATATGTTCCAGTGCTTGTACAAAGTGATTGGTTTGCTTGCCGACATCTGCATGTACAACTCAAGATGATCTTGTAGGTTTTGCCCAACGCCCGGGCGATCAGCGACCACTTCGATACCGTGGTCCTTAAGGTGTTCAGCGGGGCCAATACCAGACAACATCAGAATTTTGGGCGAGTTGATGGCAGAGGCCGCAATGATGACTTCGCGGTTTGCAGTGACCGTTTTTCCGCCCGCAAGGGCAACGCCCGTCGCGCGGCCATCCTCAATGATGACCTTTTCAACCAAGCCATTCATGAGATTACAGTTGTCGTGCTCTAGCGCAGGGCGCAGGTATGCATTGGCAGCGGACCAACGACGCCCCTTGTAAACGGTCTGTTCCATCGGGCCGAAGCCCTCTTGTTTCTCACCGTTATAATCAGACGTCGCCTCATAGCCTGCTTGCTTGCCTGCCTCGACGAAGGCCTTGAACAAGGGGTTCTTACGTGGCCCCCGCGTCACATGCATAGGACCGTTTTTGCCACGCCATTCAGGGTCACCGCCGTGACCATTACCGTCCCACGTTTCCATGCGTTTGTAGTATGGTAGCACATCTGCATAAGACCAACCGTCAGCACCACTTTCGGCCCAATGATCAAAGTCCTTGGCGTGTCCACGCACGTAAACCATCCCGTTAATGGATGATGACCCACCGATGACCTTACCCCTTGGGCACGCCAAACGACGACCTTCCAAATGTGGTTCGGGCTCAGACTCATACCCCCAATCATACATCTTCATGTTCATCGGGTATGAAAGCGCAGCGGGCATTTGGATCAACGGCCCTATATCTGTCCCGCCATGTTCTATGACCAAAACGGACTCTCCCACCTCCGCCAATCGATAGGCCATCGCGCAACCCGCACTCCCGGCCCCGACGATGACGTAATCAGCTTGCATTTGAGCCATCAGAACGGTGCCTCAACATCGCCCATACGCACATAGACCGACTTTAGCTGTGAATAGTAATTGATCGCAGCCTTTGAGTTTTCGCGCCCAACACCAGAGTTTTTCGAACCACCAAACGGGGCTTCGACTGGTGCATCGTTGTAGGAATTGATGAAACAAGTACCTGCCTCAAAATTCGCCGCAACGCGGTGCGCACGTGATAGATCCTTGGTAAACACACCCGCAGCCAAACCAAATTCGGTGTCATTGGCACGGGTCATCACATCATCTTCATCCTCGAAATCAAGGACTGCCATCACAGGACCAAAGATTTCTTCGCGCGCAATGGCCATGTCATCTTTGACATCCGCAAAGACTGTAGGTTGCATGTAGAACCCGTCACGATCCAGACGGTTGCCTCCATAAACCAGACGCGCGCCCTCTGCTTTGCCTTTCTCGACATATCCCAATGCGATCTCAAGCTGGCGCTCACTGACCATAGGACCAAAATTGGTTTCCTCAATCTGGGGGTCACCGATCATAGCGGTATCAAGGCGCTCAGACAGACGTTTTAGAAATGCTTCTTTGATAGAATTATGAACGAACACGCGGGTGCCGTTTGAACAGACCTGACCAGAGGAATAGAAATTCCCCAAGATGGCACCACCCACCGCATTTTCGATGTCTGCATCTTCAAAGACGATCATCGGGGACTTGCCGCCCAGTTCCATCGTCACATGCTTGATACCCGCAGCCGCGGCTGCATAAACCTTTTTGCCAGTCGGTACAGAGCCTGTCAGCGAAACTTTGTCGACACGATCATCGGTGACCAATGCAGCACCGACATCACCCATACCTTGGATGACATTATAGATACCTGCGGGCAGACCTGCTTCGACCAAAATTTCCGCAACCTTTAGTGCACAAAGCGGTGTGGTTTCAGATGGTTTGAAAACCATAGAGTTGCCACAAGCCAACGCGGGCGCACCTTTCCAGCAGGCAATCTGCGTTGGATAATTCCAGGCACCGATGCCCACACAAACACCCAAAGCTTCACGGCGCGTGTAAACCCAGTCTTCTCCCAGTTGGATGTGCTCACCAGTTAGTGTCGCAGCCATACCACCAAAGTATTCAAGCGCATCTGCGCCAGAAGTGGCGTCAACCGCGATGGTTTCTTGGTACGGCTTACCCGTGTCAAACGTCTCAAGGACGCTCAAGTCATGATTGCGTTCGCGCATGATGTCCGCCGCGCGACGCAGAATGCGACCGCGTTCTGTTCCCGACATTTTAGCCCACGCCGATTGGGCCGATTTTGCTGCATCCAACGCCTGTGCAATTATTGCAGGGGTCGCAGAATAAACGGTCGCGATCTTTTCACCTGTTGCAGGATAGATCACGTCGATTGGGGTACCAGCTGTATCCTC
>JABGTH010000351.1 GCA_018647275.1 Paracoccaceae bacterium | reverse complement strand
TGGCCAGCCCTGTTGCGCATATTTGGTTCTTGAAATCTCTGCCGTCACGCATTGGTTTGATGCTGGATATGACATTGCGCGATCTTGAGCGGATCTTGTATTTCGAAAACTATGTGGTCATTGAACCGGGCCTCACGGACCTCACCTATGGCCAGTTGATGAACGAAGAAGAGTTCCTCGACGCGCAGGATATCTATGGCATGGATGCTTTCACTGCCAATATTGGCGCGGAAGCCATTCGTGAAATGTTGTCCTTGATTGATCTGGAAGCAGAGGCCGAGCAGCTGCGAGTTGATCTTTCGGAAGCCACTGGTGAATTGAAGCCAAAGAAAATCATAAAGCGTCTGAAAATCGTTGAGAGCTTCATTGAATCTGGCAACCGGCCAGAGTGGATGATCTTGACTGTGATCCCAGTGATCCCACCAGAATTGCGCCCCTTGGTGCCTTTGGATGGCGGCCGTTTTGCAACGTCGGATCTGAACGATCTCTATCGCCGTGTCATCAACCGGAACAACCGTCTAAAGCGCCTGATCGAACTGCGCGCTCCTGATATCATCGTGCGCAACGAAAAGCGCATGCTGCAAGAATCTGTGGATGCCTTGTTCGACAATGGCCGTCGCGGCCGGGTGATCACCGGACAAAACAAACGCCCGTTGAAATCCTTGTCTGATATGCTCAAAGGCAAACAGGGTCGTTTCCGTCAAAACCTTTTGGGTAAACGCGTTGACTTCTCCGGTCGTTCGGTAATTGTGACCGGCCCTGAGCTCAAGCTGCACCAATGTGGCTTGCCGAAAAAGATGGCGTTGGAGTTGTTTAAGCCATTCATTTACAGCCGCTTGGAGGCCAAGGGCCTGTCTTCCACTGTGAAGCAAGCTAAGAAATTGGTCGAAAAAGAGCGGCCGGAAGTATGGGATATCCTCGACGAGGTGATCCGTGAACATCCCGTCATGCTCAACCGTGCGCCAACACTGCACCGTTTGGGCATCCAAGCTTTTGAGCCGGTTTTGATCGAAGGTAAGGCTATTCAGCTGCACCCGCTGGTTTGTTCTGCGTTTAACGCTGACTTTGATGGCGACCAAATGGCGGTTCACGTTCCATTGAGTTTGGAAGCGCAGTTGGAAGCGCGGGTTTTGATGATGTCCACCAACAACGTCCTATCCCCAGCCAACGGTGCACCGATCATCGTACCATCACAGGATATGATCTTAGGCCTTTATTATACCTCTCTCATGCGCGACGGCATGAAGGGTGAAGGCATGATTTTTGGCTCCGTTGATGAAGTTCAGCACGCGCTTGATGCGGGTGTCGTGCATCTTCATGCGAAAATTCAAGCCCGAATTCCGCAGATTGATGATGAAGGAAATGAGGTTTTGGTGCGGTTCGAAACCACACCGGGCCGCGTACGTTTGGGCGCTTTGCTCCCGCAGAATGTTAAGGCTCCCTTCAGCTTGGTGAACCGGCTTTTGAAAAAAGGCGAAGTTCAACAGGTCATCGACACGGTCTATCGCTACTGTGGTCAGAAGGAATCTGTGATTTTCTGTGATCATGTGATGACTTTGGGTTTCCGTGAAGCCTTTCGTGCCGGTATTTCATTCGGCAAAGATGACATGCTGATCCCAGATACAAAATGGACCATCGTTGATGGTGTGCGCGCTCAAGTAAAAGAGTTCGAACAGCAATATATGGATGGTTTGATCACGCAGGGTGAGAAATACAACAAGGTGATTGATGCCTGGTCAAATTGTAACGACCAAGTGACCGATTCCATGATGGATGCGATTGCCTCGGTGAAATATGATGAGAACGGCGCTGAAATGGAACCGAATTCGGTTTACATGATGGCCCATTCCAAAGCGCGTGGCTCGGTCACTCAGATGAAACAGTTGGGCGGTATGCGTGGTCTCATGGCCAAACCAAACGGCGATATCATCGAGACACCGATCATTTCGAACTTTAAAGAAGGTCTTACCGTTCTTGAGTATTTCAACTCAACCCACGGTGCGCGGAAGGGTCTGTCAGATACGGCTCTGAAAACGGCCAACTCTGGTTACCTGACACGTCGCCTTGTGGATGTTGCGCAGGACTGCATCGTGCGCCAGCACGACTGCGGCACCGATCGCTCAATCACAGCTCGGGCTGCGATCAATGATGGGGAAGTTATCTCCTCATTGTCAGAGCGGATTCTGGGCCGTATTGCGGCTGAAGATGTGGTCAAACCCGGCACCGATGAGGTCTTATGTGCCAAAGGTGAGATCATCGACGAGCGCAAAGCGGACTTTATCGAAGAAAATGGTGTGATTTCCATGTTGATCCGGTCTCCTTTGACCTGTGAAACGGAAGATGGCATCTGTGCGGCCTGTTATGGTCGTGACTTGGCCCGCGGTACATTGGTGAACCAAGGTGAAGCGGTTGGCATCATCGCGGCGCAATCCATTGGTGAGCCGGGTACGCAGCTCACCATGCGGACATTCCACATTGGTGGTGTTGCCCAAGGTGGTGGCCAGCAATCGAGCCAAGAAAGCAGCCAGTCTGGTAAAGTGCATCTCGAGAATGCAGTCTTGCTGAAAAACTCAACCGGCGAGCAGCTCTCCATGACTCGGAACATGGTCGCCAGTATTCTTGACGTGGGCGGTGCAGTGATTGCCAGCTACAAAGTGGCCTATGGCTCGAAAATGTTGGTCAAAGATGGACAAACAATCGAGCGGGGCGACAAGCTGTTTGAATGGGATCCGTTCACATTGCCGATCATCGCTGAGAAATCAGGTGTGGTGAAATATGTAGATCTGGTATCGGGCATCGCGGTGCGCGACGAAACCGATGACGCCACAGGCATGACCCAAAAAATCGTGACCGATTGGCGCGCAGCCCTGAAAGGCAGCGAGTTGGCACCCAAAATCATCGTCACCGATGACAAGGGTGAAATGCTGACCCGTGAAGATGGCAATCCAATTGCCTATGCCATGTCCGTGGATGCGATTCTATCTGTTGAAGATGGTCAGGAAATCAAAGCGGGCGATATTCTTGCGCGTATCCCGCGCGAGGGTGGCCGTTCCAAAGACATCACCGGTGGTCTGCCACGGGTTGCGGAATTGTTTGAGGCACGTCGACCCAAAGATCATGCGATCATCGCAGAAATTGATGGCTATGTGCGCTTTGGCAAAGACTACAAAAACAAGCGCCGCATTGCGATTGAACCGGCTGATGAGACTTTGGCAAAAGTCGAGTACATGGTGCCAAAAGGCAAGCACATCCCCGTCCAAGAAGGTGATTTCATCAAGAAGGGTGATTACATCATGGATGGTAACCCTGCGCCGCATGATATTCTTGCGGTAATGGGTGTTGAAGCCTTGGCCGATTATATGATCGACGAGGTTCAGGACGTGTATCGCCTGCAAGGGGTGAAGATCAACGATAAGCACATTGAAGTGATCGTGCGCCAAATGTTGCAAAAATGGGAAATCACCGACAGCGGCGAGACAACCTTGCTCAAAGGCGAGCATGTCGACAAAGCTGAATTTGACGCGGCCAATGAAAAGGCCCTTTCAAAAGGCACCCGCCCTGCGCAGGGCGAGCCGATTTTGCTGGGGATTACCAAAGCTTCTTTGCAAACACGCTCGTTCATCTCTGCGGCTTCATTCCAAGAAACCACGCGGGTTCTGACAGAGGCCTCCGTACAAGGCAAACGGGACAAGCTTATTGGTCTTAAAGAGAATGTCATCGTTGGGCGCTTGATTCCAGCTGGCACCGGTGGCGCAACGCAGAAAATGCGCCGTGTGGCTGCAGATCGTGACAACGTT
>JABGTH010000188.1 GCA_018647275.1 Paracoccaceae bacterium | reverse complement strand
CCGATCAAAGTCTCACCTTTTTTCAGTTGGCCACCAAAGCCAGTTGAGATGTGGCAGTGGCTAGAAGCACGTTGGCTGCGCATCGCGGAAAACGTTATTGTTCTGGCGATCTGTCTGCTGGTCTGGACCTTCACACAGCCAGCGATGGAACAGATGAAAACGCTGTCCATTGGATGGATTGTCCAGATTTGGGTGCGCAATTTGGTTCTGATGGTCCTTGTCGCGGGAAGCTTGCATTGGTTTTTCTTTATGCGCAAAGGCCAGGGCAATCGCCTAAAGTTTGATCCGCGCGATTTGGCGATCAAAGGCAAGCAGTTCAATTTTGGCGGTCAGGTCAAAGACAATATGTTCTGGACGTTGACCAGCGGTGTTGGGTTTTGGACTGCTTATGAGGTTCTAATGTTTTACGCGATGGCCAATGGCTATGCGCCCCACCTATCTTGGGCGCAAAATCCAATTTGGTTTTGTGTGCTGTTCTTGCTAACGCCAGTTTTTATCTCGTTGCATTTTTATTGGATACATCGCGCCCTTCATTGGGGGCCGTTGTACCTTCTGGCCCATGCGCTGCATCATAAGAACGTGAATGTTGGCCCATGGTCTGGCCTGTCGATGCATCCGGTTGAGCATATCGTATTCTTCAGTTCGATCTTGGTCCACTTCATCATTCCGGCGCATCCCTTACATATCCTTTTTCATATGCAGCATCAGTCTTTAACGGCTGCAACCTCTCACACGGGGTATGAAGCGTTGTTGGTCAAGGATCGCAAAACCCTTGCGCTGGGCACGTTTCATCACCAGATGCACCATCGATACTTTGAGGTGAATTACGGCAATCTCGAAATGCCATGGGACAAGTGGTTTGGGACATTCCACAACGGTACGCCCGAAGCGCATAGCGCTATGAAAGATCGCCGCCAAATGCGATCTAAAACCTAAGTACATTTTTGACATCTGTGGGTTGCAACCGATTGCTCGTCACTTGCGCAGACAGTTTCAAAATGCCATTTGACACCAACACATCAATAAGGACGGTACATGGTACACGAAAATGCAGTAGCAGACATTGGCGTTTACGGACTTGGCACCATGGGGAGTGCGCTGGCACTGAACTTTGCGGACAAAGGGTTTTCTGTAGCAGTCACCAATCGCGAAGCCGGCTGGATTGATGATTTTCTAAAAGAAGCGCCTGAGTTTGCGGACAAGGTGTCAGGTCACACTGATCTGGCCGACTTTGTTCAAGCGATCAAAGCACCCCGTACAATTTTATTTATGATCCCATCGGGCAAACCGATGGATGCAATGATCGAGACAATCAAACCACTTCTGAGCGAGGGTGATACCATCATTGACGGCGGCAATGCTGATTTCAACGAAACACGCCGTCGTTCTGCTGAGCTGGATGGCACTGGCCTTCATTTTGTCGGTATGGGCGTTTCAGGTGGTGAAGACGGTGCACGTCATGGTCCATCCATGATGGTTGGCGGCACCGCGCATTCATGGACACAGCTGAAGCCGATGGCCGAAGCTATTGCGGCCAAGTTTAAGGGTGAGCCATGCGTGGACCACCTAGGACCTGACGGTGCTGGGCACTTCGTAAAGACCGTGCACAACGGCATCGAATACGCTGACATGCAGATGATTTCTGAAATCTATGGTTTATTGCGCGATCAAGGTGGCCAAGATCCAGCAGAAATCGGCCAAATGTTCGAACGCTGGGCGACAGGTCCACTTAGCTCATATCTGATTGAGATTTCAGGCGCGGCTTTGCAATCTGTTGACCGCAAGACAGGTCAGCCAATGGTTGATATGATCCTTGATAAGGCGGGTCAAAAAGGCACGGGCCGTTGGACTTTGGTCGAGGCGCTAAAGCTTGGGCAGTCCGCTAGCACGATTGAAGCTGCTGTTGGGGCGCGTGGATGGTCTTCGGAAAAGGATATGCGTGTTGCAGCCGATCCATTGTTGGAAAAAGGCGCGATACCTGCCGAACTGCCAACGGAAAAAGATATGGAAAACGCGATGATGGCGGCCCGCATTTTGGGTCACGCGCAGGGTTTCCGCATCTTGTCGTCCGCATCTGAAGAATTCGATTGGGCGCTGGATATGGCGCGGATCGCCGAAATTTGGCGCGCAGGCTGCATTATTCGTTCATCTTTGTTGGATGAGATTGCTGCGGCCTTTCGCGCAGAGCTACCGTTTGATCACTTGATCCTTGCGCCAGCCATCAGCGAGCTGCTTGCTGTGTCCATCTCAGGTCTACGCCGCGTTGTAGCGGTTGCGGCACTGACGGGCCAACCGGTTCCCGCATTGTCCGCAGCCCTTGCGTGGCACGATACGATTGCTCGGGGCCGTGGCACTGCGAACATGATCCAAGCACAGCGTGACTTTTTTGGAGCGCATGGGTTTGAACGTCTGGACGGTGAAGGCAAGCATCACGGCGATTGGAACGCTGTTTAAGCTATTGCTTGCGCCGTTTGGCTCGCAGCGTTGGATCTTCTTTTGTAGGGTCTTCGGGCCATGGATGGCGCGGGTATGACCCACGCATGTCTTTGCGCACATCCGCGTAGCTGGTTTCCCAAAAACGCGGCAAATCTGCAGTGATCTGAACCGGCTTTTGCGCAGGGGACAGCAATGTAATTTGCAGAGGCTCTTTGCCGATCATGGGATGTTCGGTCACCCCAAACAACTCTTGCAGCCGTATTGCGATTTGGGGCTGCGTGCCGGAATAATCGATCGGAATTGTGCGCCCTAGTGGTGTTTCAAATTTTCCTGGTGCTGCGCGGTTCAATGCTTGGGTTTGGTCCCAATCAAGGCGCGCTTGCAACGCTTGGATTATGTCGAACGCCTTCCAATCGGTAGAACTGCGCACGCCACTGATGTGCGGCAGTAACCAGTCATCTAAAGTTTCAAGCAGATGCGTTTCATCAACCGAAGGAAAGCTGGAATCGTCCATTAATTTGCAGCGGGCAATGAAGCGTTTGGCTGACTTTGATGGCTTTAGGCCAAGTTGTCGTATGCCTTCCATCATAGCGACCGCGATTTCATCGTCGGGGGCGTCTGACCATGTGTGATCTTCTAGAACAAGCGCGCCAAAGCATTCCTGCCGGCGAGTCAAAACGCGACCCTCGCGGCGCGACCATAGGCAGACATTGCGCCATTCAATCTGGTCTTCAAATAGGTTGCGCAACTCGCTGTCTGCCAGTGGGACGGCTTGTCTAATACGGGCCTCGCGGGGATCACCGTCTAGGTCGGTGGCCACAATCAGGCGATTGCCACCAATCGCATCCTCAGCCGGCATAATCGCACCTTTGCCCCCTGACAGGACGAAACGCGGCGCTTCACCCGCACGGCGCAATCCGATACGATCTGGATAGGCGAGGGCGGCATGTTCACCCAATGAGAAGGCGCGTTTTGAAGCGGGGGCGCGTTTGGCCAGTCGTTTGGTTTCGACCTTGATACGTTCAAGGGCACCACGATTGACCGCGCCGCCCAAACGGTTTGGGTCACGTATTACTTGGATGCGTAGGTTCAGATCAACCGATACACCGCGCAAGGGATCGCGTTCTGCCAAAAGGGCCGCGACTTGGGCGGCGTCTTTTCCCGCGGTTTCAATCATATGGGCAAGGCGGGGATGCAAAGGATAACTGGCCAAAGCACGGCCATGGGGCGTGATCCGCCCCTCAAAGTCCAGAGCTCCTAGCATTTTCAAGACGGCTTGCGCCTCTGCCAAACGACCCGCGTGGGGAGGGGTGACAAATTGCAGGGCCTCAGGGCCTGAACCCCAAACTGCCAGCTCAAGTGCAAACCCTGTGAGATCACCAGCATCAATTTCAGCAGGTGGGTAGGCGGCCAAAGCGCCATCTTCACCGCGAGTCCAAACCTTGTAGCAATCACCTGCTTGCACACGACCTGCACGGCCTGCGCGTTGGGTGGCCTCAGCCCGTGTGACACGTTCGGTGACCAGACGGGACATGCCACTGGCAGGATCGAATCGGGCGCGGCGGGATTTGCCGCCGTCCACCACAACTTTGATATCTGGGATTGTCAGGGAGGTTTCCGCGATGGCTGTCGCCAACACAATTTTGCGCCCATGTTTAGCAGGAGAAATCGCGTCACGTTGAGCAGTAAAATCCATAGCGCCAAAAAGTGGGGCGAGGGTGCAATCACCTTTGACTTGGTTTTCAAGCAGGCTGTGAACGCGGCGAATTTCGCCCTCACCGGGGAGAAAAACAAGAACACTGCCTGTTGTTTCACTGAGGGCGTGAAGGGTGGTGTCAGCAACGGCTTTTTCAAAACGGGTGGTTTTGGCAATCGGTTTGGTGAGCCAATGGGGGGTTACGTCGTATGCGCGACCCTGCGAGGTTACGATAGGGGCGTCCATGACTTCGGCAATCGGGGTGGCGTCTAGCGTAGCCGACATTGCCACCAGCAACAGATCATCGCGCAACGCACTGGCAACTTCTAGGCAAAGTGCAAGGCCAAGATCGGCGTTGAGGCTGCGTTCGTGAAATTCATCAAAAATGACGGCACCGATATTGGGCAGGTCAGGCTGATCCTGCAACATGCGCGTCAGTATGCCTTCGGTCACAACCTCAATTCGCGTTTGTTTGCCAACCATAGAGGTG
>JABGTH010000258.1 GCA_018647275.1 Paracoccaceae bacterium | reverse complement strand
CAACGTGTGGCGGCCGCCCGTGCGTTAATCGGCATACCGCCCCTGATCATTGCAGATGAACCTACGTCCTCATTGGATGCGGCAACCCAAGCAACGTTTCTAGAACTGCTGTTTGCGCAATCGCGTGCCCATGGAACCACGCTGTTGATGGTTAGTCATGACGCACGCCTGTCCAGCCAATTCGACCGCGTGATCCATATGGCCGACATCGCACAAACCACCCGAGGTGCCACATGATATTTCGCCTCGCTTTTGCATCGCTGGTTGCTCGCGCATTGACCGTCGGCATGACCATTCTTGCGATCGCCCTGTCCGTGGCCCTGTTCCTTGGGGTTGAGAAAATTCGAACCGGTGCCAAAGCCAGCTTTGCTGACACGATATCTGGCACGGACCTGATTGTTGGGGCGCGGTCCGGGTCAGTACAACTGCTGCTCTATTCGGTCTTTCGGATTGGCAATGCGACGAACAACCTGACGTGGGAAAGCTATCAAGACATAGAAAACCGCCCCGAAGTGGATTGGATTGTCCCGATTTCCTTGGGCGACAGCCATCGGCAATTCCGCGTCATGGGCACGACACAAGCCTTCTTTGAGCGATACAAATATCGCTCAGGCCAATCACTTAGTATGCGTGATGGTGCCATTATGGATGACCTGTTTGATGCTGTCATCGGGGCCGATGTTGCCGCGAAGCTAGGCTATAAAGTTGGCGATCCGATTGTGGTGGCGCATGGTCTTGCGTCTTTCACCCAACATGACGATCAACCTTTCCGCGTCTCTGGCATCCTTGAAAAGACGGGCACACCCGTAGACCGGACCGTCATCGTTGGCCTGCGTGCGATTGAAGCGATCCATGTCGACTGGCAAGGTGGCGGCCAGATACAGGGACAATCGACCCCAGCAGAGGCCCTGCGCCAAATGGAATTGAAACCATATGCAGTCACTGCGGCGCTTGTGGGGGTCAAAGGCCGCCTTAAGGTTTTCGGGTTGCAACGAGCCATCAATGAATATGCAGAGGAACCCTTGCTCGCAATTCTTCCTGGGGTGGCATTGCAAGAGTTATGGCAAATCGTCGGGATCGCGGAGACCGCGTTGATCGGGGTATCAGCCATGGTCGTGATAACGGCCCTGATCGGGATGATGGCCACGATTTTCTCCAGCTTGAATGAGCGTCGCCGCGAGATGGCCATTTTCAGAGCGATGGGTGCACGACCACGGGTGATTTTGGGATTACTGGTGTTTGAGGCAGGTGTGATGGCCGCACTTGGTGCGTTACTGGGTCTTGTTCTGTTGTATGTCGGGCTGTCCATCGGCCAACCCATGATCGATAGCGCCTTTGGGCTATGGTTGCCCATTGAACCACCAACACTACGCGAAGTTTGGGTGTTGCTGGGTGTTGTCGTTGCTGGCGCAATTGTGAGCATGGTACCAGCATTACGTGCCTACCGCATGTCCCTCGCAGATGGTATGATCGTTAGGATTTAGGATGATAAGGAACAAGACTATGCAGGTTTCCCGCCGTAAATTGATCACCTCGGCTTTGGCCAGTGCGGCCCTACCACGTGCAGCTTTGGCCAAAACGCCAACCGAAATCACATGGGATGATCTGATCCCACCCGGCGTACCCTATTCCGAAATCGTCGCCGCAGGCGAAATGGATGAGACCAATGACATTTGGCAACCAGTATTTGATGAGAACGCAACAAAGTTGAACCCCGTTTTGGATGGGGCGTACATCAAGATGCCAGGCTATATTATTCCCATCGACCAATCGACCGATGGTGTTACCAGCTTTGTTTTGGTGCCTTATGTTGGGGCCTGCCTGCACACCCCACCTCCGCCAGCGAACCAGCTGGTTTTTGTTACAACGAACAAGCCATGGCCCAGCGATAATCTATGGGATGCGGTATGGGTAACAGGCCAGATGCAGCACGAACTTCAATCAACAGAAGTCGCCGAAACTGGTTATCTGTTGAAGGCTGAGGAAATGGAAACCTACGTATGGTAAGACAGGTCGTGACACGTCGACGTTTGATAGCCAGTTTGGGAGCCTTCGGGCTGATCCCACAATTGGCTGGCGCGGATGAGTATATCGACCTCGACTGGAAAGACCTTGTTCCAAAAGGACAAACGATCGTTCCCCCCATGCTGCAAGGTTTGATCGACCACGACCAAGCACCATTGTCGAACCAGCAACCACAATCCACTGGCGTGCGGACAGACTTGAACGGGCAAATAGTTCGTTTGCCGGGCTTTATCGTTCCGATTGAGTATTCAGGCACAGGCGTCACCGCGTTCATTCTGGTGCCTTTTGTCGGCGCATGCGTTCACGTGCCGCCACCACCCCCGAACCAACTTGTTTTTGTCACAACACAAGAACCCTATGAAAGTTCGGGCATGTTTGAGCCGGTGAATGTAATTGGGATGTTCGGCGTTTCATCCATGTCAACACAGCTTGCAGATATCGCTTATGCGCTTTCTGCGGACAGGATCGAACCCTTCAAGTCTTAGATCGTGACGATGAATGCACGTTTGCAAAACTCGTATGCTTCGTCCCTAGAATCTATCGATCCATGCGGCTCCGCCTGCTCATTTAGAACGGGGCCACGAGCCCCGATGCTACACTTTTCAAAATGACTATTTCTTAACACCTATCGCCCAACATTTAGTCAATCAGGCAAAACCCACGCAAAATCTCTT
>JABGTH010000340.1 GCA_018647275.1 Paracoccaceae bacterium | reverse complement strand
TTCTTGGATTACTTGATTTGGTGGTCATAGCGTGAGCAAAACACCCGGTCCCATCCCGAACCCGGAAGTTAAGTGCCACCGCGCCAATGGTACTGCGTCTTAAGACGTGGGAGAGTAGGTCACCGCCAATCCCAGTAATCCAATTCTCTATGTACAGATGAACCCCCAAATTTCTCAAATTCCGGAATTACCGTTGAAATTGATTTCTTATGGAAATCTTGGTTCGACTAGGTCAGATACCTAGCATGTGAAGTAGTGGACACAGACATGGACCTCATTCAGCAACCTGAAATTATCCAACAAGCAGTGCAATACGCAACGCAAGGTTGGGAGCTCGCTACAGGATGGCTTTTAAGCCCGGCTGCGTGGTCACAATTCGCTATTCTGATTGTGGCGTATGTTTTGGCAGTTCTTCTCACACAAAAACTACGACCCTTTGTGACACGTTTGTTAACCCCGCAAGCTGAGCAGCAAAACATCTTCGCGAGGGCACGACGCTTTGTACTAATATTCACTCCGTTGCTTTTGCCGCTTCTCGCTTACGGTCTGACGGGGCTAGGCGAAAGCGTGACACGCTCAATATTCGGCAGCGGCGAAGTAATCGCGTTCGGTAAGCGGGTCTTTCTATTCCTTGCTACGCGCATCCTTGTAGATCAAATCATTAAGGATGCGTTTCTAAAGCTATTGGGCAAATTCGTTCTTGTCCCGATGGCCGCACTTCATGCAGTTGGATTGCTAGAGACCGCGACAACGCGGCTGGACATGGTAGTCGTTCCTTTGGGCAACCTGTCGTTCTCACTCTTATTCCTGGTGCGATTTGCGGTCGTTGGCGGCATCATTTTCTGGCTTGGGCGCTGGTCTAACGATCAATCTTCCAGCTTTATAGCGAAACAGGACGAGATGCGCCCCGCTACGCGCGAGCTGGCATCCAAGACTGCTGAGATTGTGATATTTGGTGCGGCTTTCCTCGTTCTTATGAACATCATGGGTATTTCGCTTACATCGCTTGCGGTTCTCGGGGGGGCGATTGGTGTTGGTCTTGGCTTCGGCCTTCAAAAAATTGCATCCAATTTTATCTCTGGTGTTATCTTGCTGCTGGAAGGACAGGCGACTGTTGGCGACTACGTCGAACTCGATGGGGGTGAAGCTGGCACAATCGTAAAGATGACCGCACGCGCCGCAATTCTTGAGACATATGATGGTCGCTGGATCGTAGTCCCGAACGAGGATTTCATTACCACACGGGTTGTGAATTATTCAGATAGTGGATCAGCAAACCGCTATGAAGCTCCATTTTCTGTCAGTTATGATACCGATATCAATCTCGTTCCTGACATTGTGGAAAAGGCTGTCTCTAAACATCCCGAAATATTGCCTGCACCATTCCCGCCAGATTGCGAATTGCGCAGTTTTGGCGACAGTGGTGTCAATTTCGCGGTGGAGTTTTGGGTAAATGGCATTGATGACGGGCGTCACAAGTTTACTTCGGACGTGTTGTTCATTGTTTGGAATGCGCTGAAAGAGAATGGGATTGAAATTCCCTATCCGCAAAGCGTTGTCGAACTCAAAGGCGAAATTCGCACAAGGGCGACATGAAGACAGCTATCGTTATTGGCGGCGGACCTGCAGGCTTGATGGCAGCGGACGAGCTATCTCGCGTGGGCGCAGAGGTGATTGTGATCGAGGGCAAACCGTCCTTGGGCCGAAAATTCCTTATGGCGGGTAAGTCTGGGTTGAATTTGACAATGGACGAGGTTTTGTCTGATTTTACCTCTCGTTATGAGGACGCAGAGCCATGGTTGCGCCCCATGTTGGATGCCTTTGGCCCCCAACAGGTGATGTCTTTCGCCAACAATCTTGAACAAGAGGTGTTTACCGGATCTTCAGGTCGCGTGTTTCCGAAAGCGATGAAGGCCTCACCGTTTTTGCGGGCCTGGATCAAGAAGCTTATACAACAGGGTGTTACAATACGAACCAAATGGCTTTGGTCAGGTTGGGATGAGGATGTGCTGGTTTTTGAAACGCCAGAAGGGCTCCAAGCACTTAAAACCGATGCAGTGGTGTTCGCATTAGGTGGCAGCAGCTGGTCGCGTCTTGGATCTGATGGGGCATGGGCGAAGGCCTTTACAGCTCAAGGCATAGATCTTAAGCAATTTGCTCCGTCAAACGCCGGTATAGCTGCTGAGT
>JABGTH010000348.1 GCA_018647275.1 Paracoccaceae bacterium | reverse complement strand
CAGTTGGCTCAAATTAATAGCGTCTGCCGCCACAAATACCAGCCAAAGTGGCTGCAAGCAAATTGATCCGCGACCTTTAATCGCAAATTTATGAATGTCCGTTATAGTCAAGTCGGGCTATTCTTAGACAAATCTTATTGGAGTCGAAAACATGATCCGTACACTTGTAGTAATTGCCTCTTTGAGCCTCGGTGCTCCTGCCTTCGCTGATGGTCACTCAGCAGGTAATGCACAAGCCGGCGCAAAATTATTCAAGAAATGCAAATCCTGCCACATGATCGCATCTGATGACGATGAAGTCTTGGCGAAAGGCGGCAAATCAGGCCCGAACCTTTATGGCATGATTGGTCGTACAGCCGGTTCTGTACGGGGTTTCAAATACTCCAAAGACCTCGTCGCTGCAGGTGAAGCTGGGCTTGTTTGGGATGAAGTTCTGTTGGCTGAGTGGATCAAAGACCCCAAGGCGTTCTTGCGCAATATCTTGGATGACCCAAAGGCAAAATCCAAAATGTCCTTTAAACTGAAAAAAGGTGGCGATGATGTTGCTGCCTACCTTGTATCGATGAGTCAGTAACGCACCTTAAAAGTCGAAAAATTTGGATAAGAAAAACTTCGTCCAAAAATGCTAGCTTGAACGGAATTTTTTCTAGCTGGTCCTTGATTTACCCTGAAAGCTATTAAAGCTTAGCCCGGCCATCTGCTGTTTTCTTGGTGTGTAACGTTGCTAAAGAGCTAGTGCTACATAAGCACTAAAAGTTCAGTTGCTAAAAAGTTGCCCATGGGCAACCTTTTAGAATATTAGACCAATAAGACTTTGAAACAGCAAGGACGCGTAATTTTGGTTATGACATTTACTTTGTCGAGGATGAGTGGCGTGCGTGGGCCGCAGGCAAAGAGGCTCCGCGCGATCCAGACCGTGCGTTCTTGGCGTTATTTCGAAGCTTTTCTGAAAAAATTTCTTAGACAAATAGACCGCTTCAGAGACCTACTTAGCTAAAGCTGCGCGGGATGCGTTCGCTCGTTTTTGGGCAACGAACGCCTGATCTGGCAGACCTGTTTTATGATAGGCATCAGCCAGTAACATGTTTAGCGGCACTCCGCCTGGATCGAAGGTACGGCGCATTTCGAGAACTTGTTGGGCCTTGGATGCCTGTCCTGACTGCAGCAATGCATCGAGGTGAATTTGTTCAAACAGATCACGTTGCGCATGACTGCCACCACATTCGGCCATACGGGGCAGGGCCTTGCCCAGAAAGCGGATCGTGTCATCCCAATCGCCTACCGCATGTGCGGCAATGCCATGTGCTGCCCAAATTGCGACGTCACGCCAAACCAGGTGGTCGAATTGGCTTTCGTCTTCTGCGCGTTGTTCAATTGCTTCCAGTAAAACCTGGGCCTCCGCGCGATCAGTTCGGCCAAGGGCATAAAGATATTGAAGGGTCAAAAATGGGCTGACCGTGTCAGGGCCCCGTTTTGCAATATGGGACGCAACATCGGCCCAACGATCCCCAACGTTGATCCCCGCAAATTCCATACGGGCCAAGAGTGAGGCAGCCCCAACTTGATCCTGGCTATAATCCTTGGCCAATCCCCAAACGTGGGTGTCATAGGCGCTGACGACATCGGTTTCACGACCTGCGCTGATGTAAAACAGCGCCAAATGCCACCAATTGTGGCTGTGCATAAAGGAGTTGAGATTGCTCCATGTGTCGGCAACGCTTTCTAAGAAGGCGGTACCTTCAGCGGTTTGCCCACGCGTCAGAAAAATGTGTGCCAGTGCATGGTGTGCCCATGGCTCGTTATGGCGCAATTCCATTGCACGTCGCGCCGATGTTTCGGCATCATCCAACAGGTGACATTCCTCATAACCAAAGGCGACCATACCGTGTGCATAAGGAATGTCATCAGCTGCTGGCATAACCTTGAGCGCAATCCGCAGCATGCTGGGAAAATCACCTGCATTAAAGGTGTGGTACTGCCCTAATTTCAAGGCAACCATGTCACGAGGATGTTCGATAAGGATTTTTTCGCAGATCGAGACACATGTTGGAACATCTCCATCGACCCACGCGCGTATTGCGCGGGCCATCATCTGTTCGCGCAAGGTTGAGGTCGCCATTGTACTTTCCGCTTTGAGCAAAAATGGGAGCGCTTTTTGTGTTGCGATAGGTGCCTCGAGCAACATCCACAACATCGCGGTGTAGGTATTGATCAAGCAACAGTCGGGAGATTGCGCTGCAGCGCCCATGACATTGGTGGCCTTGGGTTCAAAGGCGATAAAGCCATGAATAAAATCATTAATACCTTCCATGGATGCTTCAGTGGCGTTGGTAACGGGCAAGCCATACATATCTTCATTCATGATGTGTCTTTCGCTGTGTTCAGGTCACGCCAACATGGCAGCAGGTCGTTTGGGGCAGGAGTTGCCTCAAAAACGGCACGGGCAATGGCGCGTGATAGGCATAGGGCCGCGGCATGTCCAATCATCATCAGATCAAAATCAGGGTTTTGCATCTCAATTTCGCCTGTGGACAGGGCAAAAACTGCATCGCCGTCACCGGGCATGTGGGCAGGGATAATCGCGCGGCCAATCCCGTCATGGCTGGCGATTGCGACGCGTTGGCATTGTGCTTTGTCCATAACCATGTCGGTAGCGACAATTGCGATAGTTGTATTGGCGCGTTCCATAAATGCGGCCATCTTACGACTGTTAAGGTTACGGCCAAGGCCGCTTGCAAGGTCCGTTCCGACACCGCCAAATTCGGCATCAATCTCGAAGGGAGCTGCCCAAAAGTGACGATCATTTGAGGTTGTGACGTTGCCTATAGGGTTCGTTGCGACCAATGCGGCAACCGTCGCACCATTGTCCAAAACCAGTGAAGCAGACCCTAAACCGCCCTTTAGTGAACCAGTTAAAGCGCCAGTGCCTGCGCCGATCGTACCAAGGCTGAAATCAGTCGATGCACTTTGATACGCCTTATGGCCCAAATCGCGGTAAGGGTTCACGTCCCAATCTTTGTCCCCGCCGTTGAGCAGATCAAACAGAATTGCCCCAGGTACCAAGGGAATGATGGTATCTAAAACCTTGTATCCTCGCGCATCGCTGCGCAATCCGTCCACCACGCCCGAACAGGCATCCAGACCAAACGCAGATCCGCCAGACAGAACCAAAGCATCTACAGCAGCCACTGATTTGTCAGGGGCTAAAAGGTCTGTTTCCCGCGTCCCCGGTGCGCCACCCATCACATTCACAGATGCAGTGAACGGCGTTTTTGCAGTCACAACGGTACAGCCGGATTTCAGTGTGTCATCTTGGGCGTTGCCTACACGCAGACCTTTTACGTCTGTGATCAGGTTCTTTGGGCCGGGTTGCATGAGCGTTCCTATCAGATGTGCGGTTTGTGCGCGGCGGTTTCTGGATTGCCAGTATTTGGTTCACCTTTTGGTTTGATCAACAGAACTTTACATTCGTTTTTTGCACGGGGCCGATGGGTGATGCCTTTTGGTACGATAAATAGTTCGCCTGTTTTGACGGTATGGCTTTGACCTTCAAAGTCCATTTCTGTTTCGCCCTTAAGCACTGTGAAAAAACCGTCAGTGTCAGGGTGAACATGAAACGGAAATTCGCCTTGAAACTTGATAACCATCACGTTGTTTCCGTTGTAATTTGCGACTACATGCGGATCCGATTGGCTCGAGAATTGTCCCAGCTTTTCGGCCAAATTGATAGTTTTCATTGGCTATCCCTTCATCTGTTGTAGATCAGGTAGGACTGGTGCTGCCGCGATCAATTCCTGAGTGTAGGGGTGATTGGGTGCCGTGAAAACCTGTTCGGTCTCGCCTTGTTCAACAATCTCGCCGCGCTGCATCACAAGAACCCTATCGGTGATCGTGCGCACGACGTTAAGGTCGTGACTGATGAACAGATAGGTTAGGTTATATTTGGTGCTAAGGTTTGCAAGTAGATCCAATATTTGAGCGCGCACTGATACATCCAAAGCGCTAACCGCTTCGTCAAAAACTATCAGGTCCGGTTGGATAATCAGGGCGCGCGCAATTGCGATCCGTTGACGTTGGCCACCCGAAAACTGGTGGATGTATTTGTTGGCATCAGATGGGTTTAAGCCCACGGCAGTCAGCGTTTGGTTGATCAATCTCTGACGTTCTTGTTGGTTTAGGGGTGTTTCATGCAGGTGAAATGGTTCAGTGATCAATCGCGCAACTGTGTGACGGGGATTGAAGCTGCCAAATGGGTCTTGGAACACCACCTGCATCTTACGCCGAACCGCAAGATTGGGTTTTCGGCCCGTAAATACGGGTGCTCCGTCTAAGGTAATTTCACCGTCTTGTACGTTTTCTAGCCCCAAAATAGACCGTGTTATGGTCGATTTACCACATCCACTTTCGCCGACCAACCCCAGGCGTTCCCCGCGTTTAATGTCAAAGCTAACTCCGTTAAGGGCACGGAAAACCCCCTTGGAGCCAAACACCGTTTTGCGTGGAGTTGTATAATCACGCACCACGTTTTTGACGCTTAACAAGACATCAGATGCAGGAAGGTCAGGTAACTCGACTTGATGTCTAGAAGCCGCAAACAGCATCTTGGTATAGGCGTGTTGCATGTTCGTGAGCAGTGATTTGGTTTCGCCCTGTTCCACTACTTCGCCCAGTCGCATGACCACGATTTTGTCAGCCATATCAGACACCACTGCAAGGTCGTGTGTGATCATCAACAGGCCCATGTCGTAGTCACGCGCGAGGTCCTGAAGTAAGTCTAAAATCTGCGCTTGTGTGGTGACGTCCAGCGCGGTTGTCGGTTCATCTGCGATCAGCAGTTTG
>JABGTH010000303.1 GCA_018647275.1 Paracoccaceae bacterium | reverse complement strand
GGCCGCCCCGTCAAGTGTAAGTGTATCGCCATCTTCGATGAAGGTTCGCGTTTCACCAGTATCGAGCGTGATTGGCTCTTTACCGCACCACTTGATCGAAAGTTACAAGAGCGGCTGGGAGGAGATGATGTTCAGACACTCAAACGCTGCCTATGCGCTTTAATAAAAAATCCGTAAATCGCGAGGTTAGCGAGCGAATGCAGCGCGATATTGCGTTGGCGTTTGACCACGCGCGGCACGGAACCTTTTAGAAAAGTATGATGGGTCGCTGTAACCAAACTGGTAACCGATCTCTGCGACGGGCATTCGTGTGAATGCCAATAGACGGCAGGCCTCATTCATCGTCGACCGTTCAATGTATGCACCAGCACCGCGACCGGTGGCCTTGCGGCATAACCTGCTAAGGTGTCCAGTGCTAACGCCAAGGAGTGCGGCGTAGTCAGCTGCGCTTAGTCCCAACTTTTGATGCTGCAGAATGAGTGCATCAAAGTCTGCAAGCCGTGGATCGGAGGGCATGAATCGAGTGCTAGGGGCCAAGCTAGCAATCGTCCCGAGAACGGCATGGGCCAATCCAACTGCAATTTGTTGGCGAAACATCTTTGACGTGTTCAGGGTCTCAGACAATGTGTTGGTGAGGCTGGCGAGCTGCGGCATTACTTTACCTGAAAAGAACTGATCCAAGGCAGATGGTATGGCGTTTGACGTTGGGCCAATCGATGCGAGAATGGGTTGGGGGAATGACATGATCTTTCCGTCAGTATGCGGAGCAACGTCAAAGCCATGCACGCACTGTGCTGGAACATACAGAAAATCACCATCCGAAAGATTTATCGTTGCATCATCAATTTTTGCCAAAACGGTTCCACTTGTTATCTCGAACAACTGAGCCATTTGGGCGTGACGATGTGTTGGTATTATCCATTTATGTGTGGGGGCACGCGCAAGAAAGGTTTCACAATGCACCACGTCTGGGAAGTGCGTTGTCTCCCCCAGCAGGGTGAAGTTGGGTGTTTCAATCATGCACGAATGTTACCAGTCATTGCACGGCGCGTCCATTCAAAGGAAGCGTTTGTCCTGTTACGTTCTGGGAAATGGCATTGAATAGGTTCTGAAAATGAAAACTCAAGTTGCGATCATTGGCGGCGGGCCATCTGGATTACTGTTGTCACAGCTTTTGAACAAAGCAGGCGTCGCTACAGTGGTATTGGAGCGCTCAAGCCGTGCGCATGTCGAGGGACGCATTAGGGCAGGTGTGCTTGAAACGGGTACCGTACAGATGTTGCATGAGGCCGGTGTCGGCGATCGCTTAGATCGTGAGGGTATCCCACATGTTGGATGCTATCTGACAGATGACGATCTAATGGTTCGGATCAATTTCAAAGAGCTGACTGGAAAACAGGTTGTGGTCTATGGACAAACCGAAGTGACGGCCGACCTATATAATGCGCAAGATGCGATAGGGGCTACGGTACTGCACGATGTTAGCGATGTTGTGATCAATGATGCTGACAGTTATGCACCCTATGTCGAGTTCACCAAAGATGGTGTGAAGCAACGGTTAGATTGCGGCTATGTTGCAGGGTGTGACGGCTTTCATGGTGTCAGCCGGACTACTATCCCGGAAGAAAAGCGGCGCGCATTTGAACGTGTCTATCCGTTTGGATGGCTAGGCGTGCTGTCTCGGACGCCGCCTGCCTACCATGAATTGATCTATGCAAATTCAGGCAACGGGTTTGCACTGGCATCTTTGCGGAATGAAAACTTAAGTCGCTATTATGTACAGGTTCCATTGACGGATAAAGTTGAAGATTGGAGTGACGATCGGTTCTGGGATAAGCTGAAACAGTGTTTACCCTATGATATCAGTAGTTCGATGGTAACAGGCCCGTCGATTGAGAAATCGATTGCGCCGTTGCGTTCATTTGTGAGTGAGCCGCTGCGTTGGGGCCGTTTGTTTCTTGTTGGCGATGCTGCCCATATTGTGCCGCCAACAGGTGCCAAGGGTTTGAACCTTGCTGTGTCAGATGTGTTTTACTTGTACCAAGGCTTGATTGATATCCTGCAAAAAGGGGACGCTTCGGGCATCGATGCTTATTCGGAACGTGCCCTTGCTAGAATTTGGAAAGCGATGCGTTTCAGTTGGCAAATGACAACGATGTTGCATCAGTTTGAAGGTGAGGACAGCTTTGCCGCGCAAATGCGGAAAGCGACGCTGGCACAGCTTTCGCAATCGGAAACTGCCCGCCGCGAGTTGGCAGAGAATTACATTGGGTTGCCCTATTAGCCAAGTTTTGTCGGATATCTTGTGGATAGATACTTTGTTGCGGACCTTATGT
>JABGTH010000213.1 GCA_018647275.1 Paracoccaceae bacterium | reverse complement strand
CACTTATCTCATGATGGCTCAAACCAAGCGTTCAGCTCACTCTGTTCTTGGCCCGCGCAATTTCCCAGCGCCAGCAACACGTTCAGAGTACCGCTCAAATTCGCAAATATTGATACAAACGAAATGGTGTCGTCTTCCCGTCATTCTAATTTAGCGGCCAAACAACATGGGAGAACCGGATTGTCAAACAAATGGCCCGAAAATAGCCCAAAAAAGAGGGCAAATGCCTCCTTTTTGGGCATATTTGTGTCATCCGTCACACCGGTGTATTCTTTTACAGGCAACAATTCTGGATCGATATGACCTAAGACAACTCCGCCGCCGCCATCACCAAAATCGGTGAACGTGTCCTAAACATCGGAACTCTGCGACCTTATTCGCTATAAACGCAGGTTTTCAATTTCCTTGATCGGCGTATCCTCCAACCTTAACAGCACTTTGATGCAAGCCGCCGATTATTTGCTAACACTTCCCAAATTGCCATTGGCATGGCCCCAACGACATCCACAACACTGACTTTGGCCTTGGGCGATGCACTGGCCGTAGCGGTGATGGAACTGCGTGGATTCAATTCCGAAGACTTCCTCAAATTTCACCATGGTGGCAAACTTGGTGCACAACTGGCGCGAGTTTCTGATCTTATGCATGATGGCGACGCCCTGCCCTTGATCGGTGCCGACATGCCCATGAGCGATGTCTTGATCACGATGACCTCAAAGGGGTTCGGAATTGCAGCCACCACCAGTGAAGATGGTCGCTTGAACGGCGTCATCACAGATGGGGATTTACGGCGCAACATGGGGAACCTGATGGCGATGAACGCAGGCCAAATTGCCAACCCATCCCCCGTAACAGTTACACCGGACCTATTTGCGGCCCAAGCGCTTGCGCTGCTCAATGATCGTAAAATCAGTGCCCTGATGGTTGTCGATAATCAGGAAAAACCTGTCGGCGTTCTACAAATCCACGATCTTCTGCGTGCGGGTGTTGCTTAACCATTTTCGCGCAGCCACTGCATGATCGCTGGACGTACCGACATATCGCCACGATGACGCGCATCAAAGATTACCTTGCGTACCTCTTCTAAGCTAGAGCGACGCAACAGGCTTTTGACCGGACCAAGGGAAGTAGGGCGCATCGACAGACGGCGCAGGCCAATTGCGGCCAAACACAGCGCTTCAACAGGACGTCCGGCGTCCTCACCACAGAATGAAACAGGGGGGTTGGTCTGATCACAACGCTCAACGATTTGTTCCAAAAAACTAAGGAAGCTGACGTTCAAAGTGTCATAGCGTTTGCGCACACGTTCATTTTCACGGTCCGCCGCAAAGAAGAACTGCTTCAGGTCATTACCACCAATCGAAATAAAATCGACTTCTTCAAAGAACTTGCGCGGTGCAAAACCAAGGCTTGGGGTTTCCAACATCGCACCAATTTTGATGCTTTCTGGCAAAACATGCCCCAACTTGGCTTCACGTGCCAAAGTACGATCCACCTCTGCTCGGGCCTGCGTGTATTCTTCGTACTGGGCGATAAACGGGAACATCACCGTCAAAGGACGGCCATTCGCCGCGCGGATCAAGGCCTGCAACTGCATCCGCATGATACCCGGTTTATCCAGCGCAACACGAATAGCGCGCCAACCCAATGCAGGATTGGGCTCATCATTGGGCTTCATGTAAGGCAGTACCTTATCGGAACCAATATCAAGGGTACGAAACACAACGTCTTTGCCCGGTGCAGCATCCAGAACGCGGCCATAAAAGGCACTTAACTCAGACCGTGTCGGCATACGTGAGCGGACCAAGAATTGAAGTTCGGTGCGAAACAGGCCAACGCCCTCAGCACCTGAATGTTCAAGGGATGGCAGGTCAGCCATCAAACCGGCGTTCATATGCATTTCGATCAGCGATCCACATTTAGTCATCGCTGGTTTGTCACGTATCGACGCATAGCGTTGCTGCGCCTCGGCCTCCATCGCGATTTTGTCACGGAACGCTGAAACCACAGTTTCATCAGGGCGTAGGTGAACAATACCTTGTTCCCCGTCCAACATCACATGATCACCGTTCAAGGCTTCGGTGGTGATGCGGTCCACATGCACAATCAATGGAATCGCCAAGGCACGCGCAACAATAGCTGCGTGACTGCCCACAGATCCCTTTTCTAGGATGATGCCCTTGAGGGAACGGCCATACTCCAACAACTCAGCAGGACCGATATTACTGGCAACAAGGATCGGATCAGTTGGCATTTCGGCGCCAGTGTTCTGGCCCTGCCCTGTCAAAATCCGCAACATACGATTGGATAAATCGTCTAGGTCACTCAGGCGTTCCCGCAAGTACCTGTCACTGACCTGCCCCATGCGTGCACGGGCAATGGATTGTTCTTTTTCAACAGCGGCCTCGGCACTTAGACCACGACCGATGTCTTCTTGCATCCGGCGCATCCAGCCCTTGGAATTGGCAAACATGCGGTAGGCTTCAAGCACTTGGCGTTGTTCGCCGTCCCCTGCCATTTCCATCATCTTATCAACGCCCACACGCAGCTCTTCAACGGCCTCAGACAGGCGTTCAAGCTCGCGGTGCGGATCATCGGCAATGGGGTTCGTCACAACGACGCGCGGTTCGTGCAACCAGATATGGCCCTCGGCGACGCCCTCTTGGGCAACGGTGCCGCGCAACATGGACGGTTGGGAATGGCGGGCCAACATGGCAGAGCCTTCGCCCCCAACAAAAGCACCAAGTTCAGTCATTTCTGCCAGAACCATCGCCACAACTTCGAGCGCATAAATTTCGTCAGCAGTATAGGTGCGGGCGTCTTTGGATTGGACGACCAAAACCCCAAGGGACTCGCCCAAACGCTGAATCGGGACACCTAGGAATGAGGAAAAGCTCTCCTCTCCGGTTTCAGGCATGAACCGAAAGCCTGCTTGGTTTGGCGCATCCGGAGTGTTGATCACGCGGCGGCGGCGCGCAACGCGCCCAACCAGACCTTCACCCAATTTCAGACGGGTCTGGTGAACCGCATCACGGTTCAAACCATCAGTTGCGCATAGCTCAAGCGTTTCGTCGTCAAGGAAAAGATAGATCGAACACACATCGGTGCCGATGCTGCCTGCAATCAAAGTTGTGATCTTATTCAGACGTTCCTGCCCAGGATCATCCCCAGCCATCGCATCGCGTAAACGACCCAGCAGCTTGCGGCTTTCTGTTTCTTTACTTTCGACCATCTCGGACAGCGCTCCCTCATATTGTTCAGAGCTCTCCCAATATTTTGGGAGTTAAGCAGCTTTGTCCAATTCAAACGCATCATGCAGGGCTTGGACAGCAAGTTCCATGTATTTCCGATCAATCAGGACGGAAATCTTGATTTCTGACGTGGTAATGACCTTAAGGTTGATACCTTCAGCACTCATCACTTGGAACATTTTCGCCGCCACACCTGTGTGCGAACGCATACCGATGCCAACAACTGAAACTTTAGCCACTTCAGTATCCGCAATAAGTTCTGCAAAATTGATTGTGGCTGTTGTCTTGGCTTCGGCCATTGCAGCCTCTGCACGGGCCACTTGGTCCGTTGGGCAGCTGAACGTCATGTCCGTACGACCCTCTTCAGAGATATTTTGCACGATCATATCGACGTTCACGCCAGCATCGCTAAGCGCGGTAAAAATCAGCGCAGCAATTCCAGGGCGATCCGCAACCGAGATCAAGGTCATCTTGGCTTCGTCACGACTAAACGCAACTCCGGCGACTACATTGCTTTCCATGATTTCTTCCTCCGCACAAACCAGCGTACCGGCTTCGTCTGATTGTTCTTCAAAGCTGCTTAAGACGCGCAACTTTACTTTGTAACGCATTGCCAACTCAACAGAGCGGGTTTGCAAAACTTTGGCACCCAAGGACGCCAGTTCCAACATTTCTTCAAATGCGATGCGATCCAGCTTGCGGGCCTTTTTGCAAACGCGAGGGTCGGTTGTGTAGATACCGTCCACATCCGTGTAGATGTCGCAACGCTCCGCATCGAATGCAGCAGCAAAAGCCACAGCCGTGGTATCAGAACCACCGCGGCCCAGTGTTGTAACGCGACCCTCTGGCGAAACGCCCTGAAAACCAGCAACAACAGCCACGCGCATTCCATTGCCGAAGCTGCCCATGATGTTGTCATTCGGAATTTCTTCGATCCGCGCCGCTGCGTGGGCCGATGTGGTTTTGACGGGCACTTGCCAGCCCTGCCAAGAGCGTGCAGGCACGTCCATCTCTTGCAAGGTCAACGCCATCAAGCCTGCCGTGACGTTTTCGCCAGACGATACAATCGCATCATACTCGCGCGCGTCATACATAGGTGAGGTCTCGTTGACCCAACCCACCAATTCATTGGTTTTACCGGACATAGCAGAGACAATGACGATGACGTCATAGCCTTTGGCCACTTCAACACCGACCCGTTTGGCCGCGCGTTTGATCCGATCCAACGTGGCAACTGATGTACCACCAAACTTCATTACCAAAACGGGCATGAAAACCTCTCGTCTTAAATTCACGGGCGGTTTACGCGCTGATGGGGCCAATCACAAGCACCATGAGCAGCTCAACACGCATCAGCGACATCTTAGCGAACCATCAAAGGTCGTGGGCGCGGCCATCCCATGTTTCGAAACAACCCGTGGCTTCAAGGTTGAGCGCTGCAAATCGCGCAGCCAGCCCCTGAACGGATTCATCAATCGTGATATCAGCAACGTCTCCGCCCATATCCGTCTTGACCCAACCGGGATGGTAAATCCCTACTGAAATGCCTTCATCGCGCAAATCTGTCGCAAGGTTGCGGCCCAAATTCAGCGCCGCCGCTTTGGATGCACGGTAGATATACATGCCACCCCCCGCGTGTGTAGACGAACCCAGTTGGCTGGAAATAATTGCAATCTTTGCGTTTGATGCCAAACGCAGCATCGGCAACATCGACTGAACGCTCAGAAATACGCCCGTAACGTTGGCCGCAAACATCGCCGCCCACATCTCAGCGTTATATCCACTTTCAAGCGCCTCACTGCGATCAAACAAAACACCCGCGTTGCAGATCAACAGATCAACCGGCTGGCCTGCCATCGCTTCGGCCATTGCAGCGTGATCGCTGGGATGTGCGACATCAAGCTGGAAATCAGCCATCACAGAACGCCCAGTGCTTGTAACCTCGTGCCCTGCTTCACGGTAAAGATCTGCCAAACCGGCACCAATACCCCGGCTCGCACCAGTAATAACTACATGCATAATATCAATTCGCGCTTTCTTTTGGAATGAACGGAAGGGGCATTACAGGCACCCCGTCTTCGATAAGGGCCTTGGCCTGCTCTGCACTTGCAGTGCCATAAATCGAACGCTCTGGGCTGTCGCCAAGGTGCATGTCGCGGGCTTCTTTGGCAAAACCTTTGCCAACGTAATCTGAATTTTCTTCGACCTGTTTGCGCATAGCCGCCAGTGCCGTCTCTGCCTCGCTTTGCGGGGCACTCAATGCCATCTGCTGGGGTGTATCTGTTGTTGGCTCTGCCACGTTGCGTGCAGGACGCACGTTCGGTGCCATCAATGTTTTGTTTACGCTCGCACTGCCGCAGACCGCACAGGTCACATGGCCAACTGCCGCCAATGTGTCAAAGGCAGTGCCTGACTGGAACCAGCTTTCAAAGCTGTGGTCTTTGTCACATTTCAGCGTGAATTTGATCATGGCGGTGTGTAATGTCCAATATGGGAATGATGACCGTAAAATTTTAGACCAATGACTTAGTTAGAAGAAAGCCCAACACAGTCCACGCGTCAACACGCATTCCCCAATTTTACAAGGGTTCAGGCAGCTTTGCGCGGATCAAAGTCACGCAAAATCTGTGACAATTCTGGTTCATCCACCAATTTAGCGGCCTTTTTGCGACCAACCCATTTCACACGACGTTCGCCTGCTTCGGGAAAATCTTTGGACAGGGATTTAACCTTAACCGCGTAAACCACTGCGATACATGGAAAATCATGCGCATGATCTTGCACCTTCTGGTAGGAATACAGACCAAGCGGCGCAGACACGACTTTGCCAATCACGCCCGCTTCTTCCCATGCTTCTTGCAAGGCAGCTTCCGCGGGGGTTTTTCCATCCATCGGCCAACCTTTTGGCAAGATCCAACGGCCAGTGCCACGCGACGAGATCACCAAAACCTGAACTTTGTCCTTCACCACACGGTAGCAAAGCGCAGCAAACTGCGCGCGCACATCGCTTTTTTTGGCGCCTCCAACAGAAATTGGAAGTTGCTTTACCATGGGACCCATTTGAAAAATCTAACCTGCTCATTATTATTTTTCTCCAATTTACCGTGTTTTACTGGTAATTTCCATAGCCGTTGGAGAATCCACCCATCACGGCGTTTCGTCCAGCGCTATTGCGCTTGAATGACAAACAGGGCTGAACGATAGTCAAAGCCATGAAATTCGCGCTCCATATCAGGGTATTGACTCAGGTTTTTGCTGTTGTGGCGTTCCCAATCGGAACCGTGCATGCAGATACAACCGTCTTTGCCGCCGCCTCATTGCGCGGTGCCCTTGATGAAATCGCAGCCCTCAGCACAACACCCATCACCCTATCTTATGCAGGATCAGGCACAATCGCGCGCCAAGTGTCCATTGGGGCACCAGCAGATGTTGTGATCCTTGCCCACCCACGCT